>JAUVMS010000384.1 GCA_030600135.1 Hyphomicrobiales bacterium
GCGTTCCGTAGCAAGAACTTTGGAACAGTGTCCAGCTGCCCCTCTCCGTTGAGCGGTTGTGTGCTCACGGGACAGAACTCCCTCCCTTAGAGCTGCTGAATTGCAGCTGTCTTCATGTTCGTTCGGTTCGTGCGATCCCTTTTGCGGGATCTCTTGTTAGAGCATACAAGGCACAAATCGGCCGAGCACGTCAATCATACAAAACGTATAGCGTTGCTAGAAGAGCGAATGTGCAGCGCGACGGTGGTGTGAAACAATTTCAAAGGGCGGATCGGGCTCGGCAAGCCGGTTGAGGTGTATTCATAGGATGATTGCTGTTGTTTGGTGTCTCGAGCAGTTGTTTGGCAGGGTGGAAGAGTATGAAATAATTGCTCGGCCGACCCATTTTTAGGGCAGTTAGGATCTTGAGGATGAGTTTGTGAATCTGGATTTGATCGTCAGGGGTGGTCGGGTCATTGACCCATCACAATCTCTCGATGCAGTGCGGGACGTCGGCTTTGCCGGCGGCAAGGTTGCCGCCATCGGGCAGAATTTGCAAAGTGACATTGGTTGCATTGAACATGGTGTAGACGGCCGGATCGTCGCTCCAGGCCTCATTGATATGCACACCCATGTCTATTGGGGTGGTACGTCGCTTGGCGTCGATGCCGAAAAGCTCTGTCGGGCGAGCGGCGTCACCACTTCGGTCGACACGGGCTCGGCCGGGCCAGGCAATTTCGCCGGATTTCGCAAACATGTGATCGAGCCCAGCGAAGTGCGGATCCTTGCCTTCTTGCACATCTCGCACGCCGGCATTTTCGGCTTTTCGGATACCGTTCACGTCGGCGAAAGCGAGGACATCCGACTGATGGACCCGATCGCGGCGGCGCGTGTCGCCGATGAAAACCGTGATGTCATCGTCGGCATCAAGGTGCGTGTCGGGCGTCATGCGTCAGGTGATCAAGGTGTTGCACCGCTCGACATCGCATTACAGGTGGCAGACGAGGTGGGTCTGCCCTTGATGGCCCATATCGACGAGCCGCCGCCATCCTATCAGGAGGTCGTGGAGCGGCTCCGGCCGGGCGATATTCTAACCCACGCCTTTCGCCCGTTCCCCAATGCGCCATCGAGCGCTCAAGGAACCGTCAAACCGTTCGTCACGGCGGCGCGCGAACGTGGTGTGTTGTTCGATATCGGCCACGGCATGGGCTCGTTTGCCTTCAAGACGGCGCGGGCGATGCTTGCCAACGGCTTTTTGCCAGACACGATCTCGTCGGATGTCCATGCGCTCTCCATAAACGGCCCGGCCTTCGATCAGACGACGACAATGTCGAAGTTTCTTTGCATGGGCGTTGAGCTGGGCGATGTGATCGCGGCCTCGACGGTCAATGCCGCTCATGCGCTCTGGCGGCCCGAGCTTGGGTCCTTGAAGCCGGGATCGGTTGGCGACGCCGTAGTATTGGACGTTGAAGACGGTGAGTTCGACTATGTCGATACGGTTGGCGAGCATCTGGCGGGACGCCAGCGGATCGTAACCAAAGCTGTTGTCTTGAACGGTGTTTGGTGGCATCCAGGCTGACACAAGTTTGGTCACAAAATGGCGGCGAATGGATGCTGGCTTTGGCCGTTTGCTGGCCATAGGATGGCCCACGGGCCAGGCCTCGACACGCAACTGAAAACCAAGGGAAGAAACGTTATGGCGGAGGAACTCTACCACTTCATCGGCGGCAAGCGCGTTCCAGGAAAATCCGGACGGTTTGGCGACATCTATTGGCCCATGGTTGGGGAGGTGGCCGCCAGGGTGCCGCTTGCCTCAAAGGATGAAGTGCGCGAGGCGGTCGAAAACGCCAAGGCGGCGCAGCCGGCTTGGGCGGCGTTGAACCCCCAGGTGCGCGCCCGCGTGTTCATGAAATTCGTTCAGCTGGTGCAGGACGAATATGACAGTTTGGCGGAGTTGCTTGCCAGGGAGCACGGCAAAACCATCCCCGACGCCAAGGGCGACATTCAGCGCGGCATCGAGGTCTGTGAGTTTGCCATTGGCGTGCCCCATCTTTTGAAGGGGGAATTTACCGAAAGCGCCGGGCCCGGCATCGACATGTATTCGATGCGCCAGCCGTTGGGCGTGGTCGCTGGTATTACGCCGTTCAACTTTCCGGCCATGATTCCAATGTGGAAATTTGCCCCGGCGATCGCTTGCGGCAACGCCTTTATCCTCAAGCCGTCGGAACGTGATCCCGGTGTGCCGCTGCGCCTCGCCGAACTGATGATCAAGGCCGGGCTGCCGGAAGGCATCCTCAACGTGGTCAACGGCGACAAGGAGGCGGTTGACGCGATCCTCGACGATCCCGAAATCAAGGCCATCGGTTTCGTTGGTTCCTCGGCCATCGCGGAATACATCTATACGCGCGGCTGCGCCAGCGGCAAGCGGGTGCAGGCCTTTGCCGGTGCCAAGAACCATATGGTGATCATGCCGGATGCGGACCTGGACCAGGTGGTGGATGCCCTAATCGGTTCCGGCTATGGCTCGGCGGGTGAGCGCTGCATGGCGATCTCGGTCGCTGTGCCTGTTGGAGAAAAAACCGCCGACGCCTTGGTGGAGCGGCTCATTCCTCGGGTCGAAAGTCTCAAGATTGGCCCCTCAACCGATCCCGAAGCCGATTTCGGACCCGTCATCACCGCGGAGGCGCTGGCGCGGATCAAGAATTACGTACAGACCGGCATCGACGAGGGTGCGGACCTGAAGGTCGACGGGCGAAATTTCGTCATGCAGGGCTATGAGGACGGCTTTTATATGGGCGGGTGCCTGTTCGACAACGTCACCTCCGACATGAAAATCTACAAAGACGAGATTTTCGGTCCCGTTCTCTCGGTGGTCCGTGCCAAGGATTACGAGGAGGCGTTGCGCCTGCCGAACGACCACGAGTACGGCAACGGCGTTGCGGTCTATACCCGCGATGGCGATACCGCGCGCGATTTCTGCTCGCGGGTCAACATCGGCATGGTGGGGGTCAATGTGCCGATCCCGGTGCCGCTGGCCTACCACACTTTTGGCGGCTGGAAGCGCTCGGGCTTCGGCGATCTCAACCAGCATGGTCCGGACTCGATCCGATTTTACACCAAGACCAAGACGGTTACCTCGCGTTGGCCCTCGGGCGTCAAGGAGGGCGCAGAGTTCGTCATCCCGACCATGGGGTGATGCCGGCAGCGCGTTGAAATTGCCAGCGGAGGCGACGTGTCTTCGCTGGTGGCGTCCTGTCCCAATCTTGGCGGATCTAGACTCGGTGGCGTGTGCCACGCTTTCGATGCCTTGTTGATGTCTTTTGAGTGCAATTGCGCAGTGCCTCACTTCGGTTAGCATGATACAGGTTCGTCGTGGTGTGTTCAGCTTCTTGGAGTTTTGGCGATCGAGAAGAAGGATCCTGAACTGGAGATGGCCCTGGCGGCCAACAGAGCTATTGGAGACGTGCTCAAGATCATCGGTCGCTCGCCGATTGTGCTAGAGGACGTCTTTGATGCTTTGGTGACCAACGCCGTGCGGTTATGCGAAGCCGAACTCGGCATTTTGTTTCTATATGACAAGGACAAAGGTTTTCGCATTGTTCACGCAAAGGGTGTATCAGGTGAATTTGAGCGATGGCTTTTTGAGGCAGGTGATATCAAGCCGCACCACGGAACGGGGCTGGGTAGGATTGAAGAGCACAGGAAGCCTCTGCAAATTTCCGACATTCGATCGGAGGATATATATGCAAAGGGCGATCCACTACGCGTAGCAACCGTAGATCTTGGTGGTGCCCGCTCGTTCCTTGCAATTCCCATGCTTGCCGGGGATGCGCTTAAAGGTGCCCTTTCGATCTATCGCCAGACCGTACGTCCATTTGATGATCGGCACATCGATCTCGTTGAACAGTTCGCCGACCAAGCCGTCGTGGCGCTGGAAAATGCACGACTGCTAAAAGAAACTCGTGAGCTCTCCGAATCATTGGTGGAGATCAACCGGGACTTGGAAGCGAGAGTTCGTGCCCAGGTGGTCGAACTGGAGAAA
>JAUVMS010000254.1 GCA_030600135.1 Hyphomicrobiales bacterium
CGGGGCGGACGCCCGCATAGAGACCAAACTCCTCGCGCATCCGCAGATGAGGAGAGATTTCGGTGCCATCAGGATAGCGAATGCTCGGTAGCCCAATCGCCCCCAGCAGGATGGCGTCAGCATCACGGGCGGCCTCGAAGGCCTGGTCCGTAATGTCCGTGCCGGTCTCACGATAGTGCTCGGCACCGGCCAACTGGTGATCGTATAACAGCGCGTAGCCGCCCACTCGTCGCGCCGTCGCTTCGAGCACCGCGATTGTTGCGTCGATCACCTCTTTGCCGATGCCATCGCCCCGAAACACGACAATTCTGAGCTCTGGTCCGCGCGTCATTGCTGGCAATCCTCTTTGCTTGCGTGGTGTAACCCATCGGCCTGGCAACTTTCACGTTTCAGCAAACGGGGTATGGCGTGTGGGCCGGCATATTGGGTGCAGCCGTACGATTGGCTACCCACATCTATATGCCGTGCCGCCGCCGCGTGCACTTGCGCCATGAGCCTATAGAATGCATTGACGATCGCATGGAGTTAGGCGATCGGCCACCATGGGCGAAAGCGGATGCGGATACTCATCACCGGCGCGACAGGACTCATTGGTTCACATGTCGCCAGGCGCATTACAAGGGCTGGCCATGCCGTGGTTGGCGTCGCGCGTTCGCCAAGCTGGGCGCGAGAACGTTATCCGGATATCGAGTGGGTCGAGGGTGACTTCAGGAGCGACACCACGGCGGCGCAATGGCGTCCGCGCCTGAAAGAGATCGATGCGGTGGTCAACTGCGCTGGCGTCTTGCAGGATGGTGGCGGCGATAACCTGCAGGATGTGCACGTGAACGGTGCCGCGGCACTGTTTGCGGCGTGCGAGGAGTTGGGGGTGCAACGGGTGGTGCAGATCTCGGCTGCAGGGGCCGACGAAAATGCGCCGACGGAGTTTATGCGGAGCAAGGCCGAGGGCGACCAGCGGCTGATGGCGCGCCAGCTCGAGTGGGTGATCCTGCGGCCCGCATTCGTCATTGGACGTGGGGTCTACGGTGGCACCGCCCTCATCCGTGGGCTCGCGGGATTTCCGTTCGTCACCCCGGTGGCCGATGGTAGCCAGGCTATCCAAACCGTCGACATCAGCGATCTTGCCGAGACGGTTGCATTTTGTCTCGGGCCTCGAGCGCCGCACCACCAAGTCCTCACATTGGCCCATCCCGAGCGGTTGACCTTGGAGCAGGTGGTTCGGCAAACGCGGAGGTGGCTGGGATTTGGCGAGCGGGCGACAAGACCTGTGGCAAAACCCGTCGCGGAGTTGGCCTATCGGGTCGGAGACTTGCTCGGTCACCTCGGATGGCGTTCGCCGATGCGAACGACGGCGCGCCAGCAGCTTGCTGATGGTGTGGTCGGCGATCCGAGCCACTGGATCGCGGTGACCGGTATACGCCCCTTGAGTTTTCAGGATTGGCTGCAGCGCTCGCCGAGCACGGTGCAGGATCGATGGCATGCGCGACTTTATTTCCTAAAGCCCGTCGTGATCGCTGCGCTAAGCCTGGTTTGGATCTTTTCGGGGCTGGTTGCACTCGGTCCCGGGTTCGGAGTCGCGGTTGAGCAGTTACGTCATGCGGGTTTTGGTCCAGGTACGGCTCAGAACCTGACAGTCGTGACCGGATTGATCGACGTGGGCCTGGGGCTTGCGATCCTGAACTCGCGGTGGCTGAAACCTGCTGCCATCGGGATGGCGGTCACAAGCGTTTTCTACCTGTTGGCAGCAACGGTCCTGGCGCCCGAGCTTTGGCTTGATCCGTTGGGGCCGATTGTAAAGATCGTTGGCCTCATCGTTCTGCCATTGGTTGCGCTGGCGCTTGCCGAGAGCCGATGATGGAGATTTACTGGGCCCTGAAACTCGCGCATATTCTCGGGGCCGCGGTGCTGTTCGGTACCGGGCTTGGTATTGCCTTCTTTATGTTCCTGGCAGACCGTCGCGGCAATGTGGCAGGCATTGCGACGACCGCGCGGACCGTGGTGGTTGCCGATTTTCTGTTTACCGCGCCCGCTGTCGTCCTGCAGCCCATCACCGGGTTCGCGCTGGCTCACGTCCAAGGTCTCAACCCGTTTTCAGAGCAGTGGCTCGTCGTGAGCTTGGTGCTCTATGTGCTGGTTGGTTTGTGCTGGCTGCCTGTGGTCGCCCTGCAAATCCGCATGCGAGACGTGGCGATTGCCGCTGCCGATGAGGGCGTGGAGTTGCCGGCTGACTACCATCGCCAGATGCGGCGTTGGTTCATTCTTGGCTGGCCCGCATTTCTGGGCGTCATCGCGATCTTCTGGCTGATGATCGTCAGGCCCGAATTTATCTGACGGGGACCAATAATAAGCCGACCGACGGGCCTATCGGCGAAAGTCGGAGCCGAAGTTACAGCAGGCTTCAATCCGGACAACAACGTCCTCACCGTCCGTGGGACCGGGCGCCGGTTGGTCGCGATACTCCATGTCCGTGGCGCGGTACAAACGAGGGCTTTCATTGGACCTCTCACTTGGCCGTATAGCCACCGTCGACGGGCAGGATTTGGCCGGTGATGTAGCGCGCGGCGCGGGAGGCGAGGAATACCGTAGCACCCTCCAAGTCATCGAGCTGGCCATTGCGACCAACGGCCGTGCGGCTGGCATGGAGGGCGGCGAGTTCGTCGTCGGCAAAGACGGCGCTGGTCAACTCGGTGGGGAAGAATCCCGGCGCAATGGCATTGGCGACGATGCCGTCCGCCGACCAGGCTTCGGCCATGGCGCGCGTCAGCTGCGCGATCCCACCCTTCGATGCGCCGTAGGCCATGCCGTTGGCAAACGCGCGAAAGCTCTGCAGGGAGGCGATGTTGATGATGTTGCCGATGCCGGCTTTGCGCATGGCGGGCACGCAGGCACGGGCCAAGAAAAACGGGACGGAAAGATTGAGTGTGATGGTTTGGTTCCAGCTGGCCAGCGTGATGTCGTTCGGTGAATCACGGAGATTTATGCCCGCGGCATTCACCAAGATATCGGGCGAACCGAATGCTGCGCTGGCCTTCTCATGCAGCGCTGACAATTCTTCCAGTTCCATGAGATCGAATGGGACGGCCGCCGCCTCGCAGCCGTGCTTGCCGAATTCTTTGAGCGCCTCGTCGACCAGAGCCCGGCGACGCGCCACGAGGACGACTTTGGCGCCGGCGCGGGCAAGTGCCAGCGCCATGCGTTTGCCGAGACCTGACGAAGCGCCGGTGACGAGTGCGATGCGGCCATCGAGCGAGAAGAGTTCATCGGTGAATGCGTTCACGCGACCTACTCCTCGTTCCTGCCCAGGTCGAATCGCTCATCGGGAAAGTATTTCTCCAGCCGCACATCGCTAGTGCGGGCATGGGCTTCCATACCCTCGAGCCGTGAAATCCGAGCGGAGACGGCCGCAACCTCGCGCGCGGCGTTGCGGGTCATGCGTTGGGTGGTCACCACCTTGATGAACTTGTGGACGGACAGCCCACCGGTATAACGCCCGGCGCCTTTGGTCGGCAGGATGTGATTGGTGCCGGAGCATTTGTCTCCGAAAGCGACGGTGGCCTCCTCACCGATGAATAGCGAGCCGTAGTTGCGCAAGCGTTCCACGTACCAATCATCGTTGGCTGTTTGCAGCTCGAGATGCTCCGCGGCATATTCGTCGGCAATGTCGGCGGCCTCCTCGTTCGTTTCGCAAACGACAACTTCGCCAAAGTCGCGCCAAGCGGCTTCGGCGGCATTGCGTTGCGTTTCGGGCAGAGCATCGATGAGCCCGGGGACCAGCTCCATTGCTTGACGCGCCAGTGTTTCCGAGATCGTCACCAACCAGGCGGGCGAATCGGGTCCATGCTCGGCCTGACCGACTAGATCGGTTGCGACGATTTTGGGATCAGCGGTTTCGTCGGCGATGATGAGGATTTCCGTTGGACCAGCGAATAGGTCGATGCCAACCCGGCCGAAGAGCATGCGCTTTGCCTCGGCGACAAAGCGATTGCCGGGCCCCACGAGAATGTCGGCCGGGTGGCCTGTAAAAAGGCCGAACGCGAGCGCGGCGACGCCCTGAACACCGCCCAGTGTGAGAACCTTGTCGGCACCACACGTGTTCATGGCATAGAGGATTGCCGGGTGAATGCCGCGGGTGCCATGGGGAGCCGAGCAGGCGATGACGTTTTCGACGCCGGCCACGCGTGCCGTGGTGATGCTCATGATCGCCGAAGCGACATGGGCGTAGCGGCCGCCCGGAACATAGCAGCCCGCGGTTGACAATGGGACGAGCCGCTGGCCCGCCCAAAGCCCCGGTGAGAGTTCCACCTCGAAGGGTGTGATGCTTTGCAATTGCCGCTCGGCGAAGTCGCGAACGCGGGCGTGGGCGAAGGCAATATCGCGCTTCAGTGGGTCCGAAACTTTGTCGGCGGCTGCATCCATCTCCTCGGCCGAGACGAGAATGTCGCCAGTGTAGCCGTCGAGATTTTCGCCATGGGAACGGGCGACGGCCTCGCCACCGTTTTCGATTTCGGCCAACATTTTGGCAACGATCTCGCGCGTTTCACCCTCGCTGGTTTGCGGTGTCTTGGCCGCCTTCTTGAGATACTGGATGGTCATGGGCATGTCCTGGGAGAGTTTGCGGCAGATGAGTTTGGTGTCGCCTATTTCGCGATCGGCAACGATGATGCACTAATTGCCATAGATTGCTTGTGGCAGCCACAGGGCGATTTGCGGAAAGGCAACGATCATGATGAGGCCGATGAGCTGGATCACCATGAACTGCATCATACCGATGTAAATGTCCTTGAGATCCCATTCGGGCACCACGCCCTTGAGGAAATAGGCCGAGAGCGCCACGGGTGGCGAAAGCCAGGCGGTTTGCAGATTGACGGCGACAAGGATGCCAAACCAAGTGAGATTGGCCTGCGGATTACCCTCAATAAACTGCATCTTTTCGACCAGCGGCAGCAGGATCGGCACGATAATGAGCACGATTGGGACCCACTCAAGCGGCCAACCCAACAAGAAGATGAGAGCCATGATGATGACAAGCACCACCATCTTCGGCAAATCGAGTTCGAGTAGGAGCTCGGTCAGCATGGTCGGTGTGCCGAGGCGGGCAAAGACGGCTCCAAAGAAGTCGGATGCGGCCACGAGGAAGAGAATGAGGACCGAAATTTCGAGGGTCTTGATCAGGGCTTCCTGCAGCCTGGCAAGCGTAAGTTTGCCATAGGCGATGGTGAGAACCAGGGCGCCGACGGCGCCGCAGGCGGCTCCCTCGGTGGGCGTTGCATAGCCGAACAAGATGCTGCCGAGTGCGGCAAAAACGAGGGCCGCGGGCGGGACCAACCCCATGGAAAACTCATACCAGACATGGGCCATGCTTTGGGGCCGGTCTTCGGGCGCCAGGGCGGGACCGAGTGATGGATCGAGCCAACACCGAACGAGCGCATACCCGGCATAGAGGATGGCGAGGAGAAGGCCGGGGATGATGGCTGCCGCAAACAGATCCGTTACAGGAACTTCCAGCACCGGACCCATAACGACAAGCATGATCGAAGGCGGGATCAAAATGCCGAGCGTGCCGCCGGCGGTAATGGTTCCAGCGGCGAGGCGGACGTCGTAACCCGACCGGTTCATGGTCTTGGCCGCCATGATGCCGAGAATCGTCACCGAGGCACCGACGATGCCAGTTGCCGCGGCGAAAATGGTGGAGACGAACAGTACGGCCAGATAAAGGGAGCCGCGAACCCGCGAGAGCATCAA
>JAUVMS010000334.1 GCA_030600135.1 Hyphomicrobiales bacterium
ACTTACGAATGCCGCAACTTCGAAGGCGTGTCATATTGAACCGGATTAAAGCGGAGAGGCATGATGTGATAGCCTAGAGAACCATGTCAACCGCCACGTCGAGCCGTGATTACGGGCCCTGGAACCCGGGAATAAGTTCGCAATTGCCGCGGGCCTACTTGTCGCTTTCGACAATGTTTCGCGAGGAGAACGTCTCAACCAGCCTCGACGAAGCGCATGAGCTAAGTGATTTTTGCGGTCTGGCGCCGCACGAACTCGTTGCTTTTCGCGCCGAGCGGTTGGTCGTGCACGAATTGCTGGTTCGAGTGACCGCGAATCTTTCCGTATCTGACGGGTCCAACTACGGGGACCTGGGCATAAACGTCCGCGAAATCACCTCAACCATTCTGGAGAAATATCTAGCGCCGCATCGCAAAGAATTTATTTGTCTCCTTGGCGATCTAAAAAACCAGGCTTCCCGCCAGATAGCAAGTGAGCTTTCCAAAGAGCTGTTCAATCGCAAGAAGCCGGAAACAGCAGCTGCGACTGATGAGCGCCGACCGCTGGCTTGGTTGTTCGGATTCGCCAGGCCCAAGACCGAGCACAATTCGTTGAGCGAGGCGCCTGAGGACCGCGAATCTCGGGTAGTCGCCGAATGGCAGCGAAAATCCGACACGGCCGAATGTCCGTTGGACAAGTCCTGCTACGACTCATTGATCAAGATCGTATCGGCAATCACCAGTAAGCGTGGCCGGCTGTTCGGCGACCAAGACCTGGTCACGAAGTTGGCCGTCACGATGGTCTGCAACGACCATGGCAGCGACCTCATCGGTGCGGCAATCGAACCATACTTTCAACAGGCCGTGGTTTCTGAAGGCTATCGGCTTTTGCCGCGACAGGACAAACCCGTCGTCATGAACGTCAAGGGCGCATCGGCAGCCGGCAAGAGCACCATGCGACCACTGCAACGAACGCTGGCAGAGAGGCTGGATGTTCCCTGGCACGACTTTGCGCTAATCAGCCCGGATATTTGGCGCAAGTTCCTCCTTGACTATGATTCGCTGGGCGCCGCCTACAAGTATGCCGGAACGATGACAAGTCACGAGGTCGAAATCATCGACAAGAAGCTTGATCGCTTCATGGCGAAAAAAGCAGCGGTGGGAGCGATGTCACACCTGCTCATCGATCGTTTCCGCTTTGACAGTTTCGTGCCGGAATCAGATGGCGACGAAGCCAGCAAGTTGCTGACCAGGTTTGGCAATCTGGTTTACATGTTTTTCATGATCACGCCGCCCGATGCGACCGTTGAGCGGGCTTGGAAACGAGGATTAAAATTTGGTCGCTACAAGTCTGTCGACGATCTTCTGCATCACAATGTCGAAGCCTATACCGGCATGCCGCAACTGTTCTTCACCTGGGCACTCAGGACCAAAAAGCGCGTCCACTACGAGTTCCTCGACAATAGTGTGCCGGAGGGTTGCCGGCCGCGCACGATCGCGTTCGGATGGAACGGAGAAATGAACATTCTCGATATCAGTTGCTTACTCGATGTCGACCGATTCAGAAAGATTGATGTGAACGCGAAAATGCCGAAAGACGTCTACGCCGATGAAAGAATGGTCCCGAGCAGAAATGTCGAATTTTTGAAGCAGTGTGCTCGAATGATTCCGGTCATCAACTTCGCCGACCATCGGTCCGGCCAAGTCTATGCGCGGCTGGAAAACGGTAAATGGACGTGGCGCGATGAGGCGCATTTTGCGCGCACGCTTGGGGATGACGCTGCCAAGGCCGGTCTCGAGGCAATTGCTTCGAGCGACTATGAACATGGTGATGTCGTTGTGCCGAATCCACTGACGCTCGATAGATCTCAAGCGCATACTTTGGGCGCGTGGGGTGCAGACGGCGATGGCGCGATGG
The DNA here is from genome assembly GCA_030600135.1 of Hyphomicrobiales bacterium. GTDB lineage: Bacteria > Pseudomonadota > Alphaproteobacteria > Rhizobiales > JAUVMS01 > JAUVMS01. The sequence goes on from JAUVMS010000334.1 coordinate 1,897, forward strand.
ATTGAATAGGCGAGCCGCGACAGACAAGTTGCCGATCGCAGTACAATCGCCGCTGCCGGGGTTGTCGGGCTATCTGCACCGACGTAACGCATATGTGCCTGCTTCAAACAACAGAGAAGTTGCGTAGTAGTGATCGAGTACAAAGCAGCAACAATGAAAATCGAAAGTTCTGGAATTGAGATTATTCGGATATTCAAATAGGTTTGCCGTCAACAGCCTTCTAGAGGGCATTTCGACATGAACCAACGTCTTTCTATTTCAGAATTGGAATCCAGATTGCGCGATCCGGACGTCCCCGAGAAGCAGCTCCGTAAGTACTTCAAGGTTGAGCCCAACCCCGCAAAGCCATTTTCGCCCACCGTCTCTGTCGATCACGAGTTGGTCGACGTCGACATGGACCCAGTTACAGAAGCAGCAATGGTACAGGATTGGATCATCCAAGCCGCGCTTGAGCGTCGCCAAGAACAATATCGGCGAAAAATTGCTGCCGGCTGGCCGGGCATGCGTTTCGTCGCGGAAGGAGATTCTTGGTTTCAATACCCGAGCTTTCTCTTTGTAGATGGGTCCGACATCATCGACAACTTCAATATGCCATTTTCTGCTCATCCTTTGCCGGCGATACCTTCCGCGAAATATTGGAGGATTTGGACGAGCTCGAGAGTTCAATTGCATCCGAAAACGCGTCGGCGCTTTTGTTCAGCGCCGGTGGAAACGACTTGGTTGGACGCGATCAGCAGGACGAACGCGGTGTCGGGCTCGGTCGCTTCATCCTCGGCTATTCGCCGGCCCATCCCGATCGACCGGCGGCCGAATACATCAACACCTACTACAGCACGTTTCTAGAGGGCATTACTGACGACTACCGTCACATGGTCGAACGGCTTCTGGCATCGTTCCCGGACCTGAAGATATTTTACCACGGTTATGATCGTGCCTATCCGCGCTGGCAGGGGACGTGGCTTTATCCGGCATTGCACGAAAAACAGATTCCCGAGGCCCTTTGGCCCGGCGTCGTCGCGGAATTTATCAACCGTTTCAACGAGTCGCTAATCGCCTTGGCCGCCGAGCATCCCGACCATGTCTATCATGTCGATTGCCGTGGTGCGATTGGCGCCGAGGACCAATGGCGCGATGAACTCCATGGCAAGGGACCGGGGTGCGAGCGAGCAGCCGAGCGCTTCGATGCCGCGATCGGGCGTGCATTTCCACTAATTGGCTGATCGCGCATTGCATGCCCAGACACTGCACAAACCGGGCTCTCGCATTGTAGCAGAATTCAGGAGAAAAAACTGCTGCAAACGCGTCCAGTCTTCACTCAGGTCTTCTGCATGCTAGCGCACCAATTCAATTGCTGATTCAGTGCACGCAACCCCTCGCGATGAAGCCGTGCGGTTTCAATCGAGTTGGGAATTTTACGTTGCGCCCATTACCGGAACATCGGTTTTCCGCACCGTGCAGGTTGGCCAGTACCTCATGCAACCAGCGCATAGAGCCACCCCGCGCAAAGTGAACCAACGACCGCCAGGGCCAAATACGCCAGAAACGGCTTGATCTTCAGCACTGGGAATATCGCCATGGCGCCCCAAATGCTGACGACGCTGCCCGATACCAGGAAAGCCATCGCCGCGCCCTGCGACATGCCATGGTCGATGAGGCCGCGCGTCAGTGGAAGCGCCGCGTATCCGTCAAGGTAGGCCGGCGAGCCAACGAAAACCGCAAGCGGGATGGCCCACCATGCTTCGGTTCCGACATAGGTCGCGAGCGCTTCGGGTTGCAAAAGCACGCTCATCACATGCTCGGCGGCGAATGCCGGAGCAAGGCAAATTGCAACCAGCCGCGTCATCACCCAGAGTTCGCGCCGGAACTGCGCGCGTCGTTCGGGGCTTGACCAGACTGCCGCCTTGAAAGGGAGTGATGAGCAACATGACCCGCCGATGAGATTTGCGAGCAACCGATTTTGCCTCAAAGGCGCACGCGTCCAAGCGCGCGATGAAAGTCCAGCCACGGCAAACCCGCCCAGGAGACCGAGGCCGAAGGCCGCCACCGACTTGGCGACAGCAAAGCCCCATCCGAGCGTCGCGGCCGTGGCGGAAAACATGGCTGGATCGGTCACCGGCGACGACAGCCAAAACGCCATCACCGGCGCAAACGGCACGCCGGAGGCAAGCAGCCCCGCCATCAGCGGTAGTACGGTGACACCGCAAACCGGTGTTATGGCGCCCACCAACGACGCCATCAAAATAGTGTAGACGAGCTTGCCCTCGAAGACCTGGGCGATACGCCCGCCTGCTCCGCTTGCTGTAACCCAGGCCGATATGAGTATCCCCGGCACCACCAACGGGGCCACCGTGATCATGGTTTTCACCACGAAACCAAAGGTCTCCGAAACCTGGCCAGGGAGCCAAACATATGCCCCCACAAGACCCAGCAAGACGAACGCCCACATGGGCCGTCGCGGCGCCGCGTTTTGTTGATCATCGATGATTTGGCTCATCGTCGCTCCTCAAGGCTATTGCGGTGAGAATGTCAAAAATATTGACTTTTGAAAATCGAATAGTTTAAATGGCAGCTATGAGTAAAACAAATAGTTTGCCGTCGCCCGAAAAGTTGGAGAGTGAACTTTTGCGGACATTCCTGGCCGTCGCCGAGGCGGGCAGCTTCACCAGGGGCGCAGACCGCATATTCCGTTCCCAGTCGGCGGCAAGCCTGCAGATCAAACGGCTCGAAAGTCTACTGGGACAACCGGTATTTGAGCGCCATGGGCGCGGCGTCGCGCTGACCCCCGTTGGCGAGCGGCTGCGCCCTGTCGCCCAGAGCGCCGTTCAGCTTCTCGACGGTG
>JAUVMS010000208.1 GCA_030600135.1 Hyphomicrobiales bacterium
CCCGAGCAATCACCGGTCGGTTTCAACTATGGGGTCGAATATGATGCAACGGACTTGAATCAGGCGCTGCAGTCAGCCAATCCGTTCGCAGAAGTTCGCCACCAACCGCCACCATCTGCCCATGGCACCCACGTCGCCGGCATCGCCGTCGGCAACGGTCGCTCAAATGACGCGCAGTTTCCAGCCGACCAGTTTGTTGGTGCCGCGCCCGGTGCGACGATCATTTTCGTCCAGCCAAACACCAGCGATCAGTCGAGCAGCTTCACCGATTCCAGCAACGTCGCCGATGCCGCGGCCTACATCTTCGCCAAGGCAAACGAGCTGAACATGCCATGCGTCATCAACATGAGCCTCGGCCAGAACGGCGGCAGTCACGATACTGAAAGCATCGTCGAACGGGCGATCGACCGCCTGCTGGAACCGGCAAGACGTGTTTTCGTGTCGGCTGCGGGCAACGAGCATATCTGGCGCGGACATGCCTCTGGCGCGTTGGCTGCGGGAGCTACCCGAACGCTCTCTTGGAAGGTCGGTGGCGGGCTGCCGTTGCCTGGCGGCGGCCAACTTCCGGTACAGGTCGACCGCACCAACAACGAGATGGAGATCTGGTATTCCAGCCGGGATCGGTTCCGCGTACGCGTCCGCGATCCCGACGGCAACGTCACCAATTGGCTTGCTCCGGGTGAGCCACCCATCTTGCTGAACGACATTGGCTCCGGAACCGAAGTGTTCATCGATTCAGAGCGCTTTACCGTCCTCAATGGCGACGCGCGCATTTACATCGAGCTGTCACCGAAGGGATTTCCGCAAAACGTCGCCAATGGCGTATGGGACGTCGAGATCGAGGCGCTCGACGCCCCGGATGGAGCGTTCGATGCGTGGATCGAACGTGATGCCAGGGATCCAGACAACCGCTTCGCGGACCAGTCGTTCTTCATGGGCGCGGACTTTGACGCCATTCGCACCCTTGGCACGCCAGCAACCACACGCCGGGCCCTAGCCGTCGCCAACTATAACCACGGCACTGTAGCGCCATCCAATTCCAGCAGTCGCGGTCGTACACGCGATTTGCGCAACAAGCCGGAGCTGGCGGCGCCCGGCACAGGAATTGTAGGACCCCAATGGTCCCGCAGGAAGTGTGCTGCCGATGCGGGTCTCAAAAAGCGGGACCAGCATGGCCGCGCCCCAGGTGTCGGGGATTGCTGCATTGCTGTTTGAAGACAACCCAACCTCTCGGCAGCGCAAATGAGCGGGCTTTTGATTGCCACGGCCGATATGCCCGCTGGCGTTGTTCCGTTTGACCGTGCGTGGGGCTATGGCCGGGTCCATGCCGCTCAAGCGCTGGCACTGCTGCGCGACCCCAATCAATCGGGACAAGGAGGCGGCATCGCTTGAACCGAGTCAATTGTACCAAATGACATAAAGGCTGAGGGCGGCTCCACGCCTTCGGCCAAACGTCCAAACTGCGCGCAGGAGCCTGATCGACCGCAGGCGCTGTCGATCCGCATTCTTGCGAAACACGCGGACTAGCGCGAAAAGCGTCCACCGACCTGGACGTAGGTGACGGCGGTCAGCGCCGCCAACTCGTCCAATTTTGCTGCCTCGATTTGCACCGTGAGCAATCTGGTTTCAACACTCCAAGAAATTTGCTCGGCGCCAAGCCGTTCCAACTCGTCGGCCAGACTTTCTGGCGAGGCGCCTGGAACGAGTTCAACCAGCGCCGTGGTGCTGTCGCCAGGGGCAGCGCGCAGCAATTGCTTTTTGCCTTGCGGACTTATTTTCTGCAGCGTTGACATGGACTTCGTGCCTTTCTCACCAGCTGAAGCCGACGTCGTCCAGACGCCAATCGAGCAATCCGACGATGGCAAACCAGACAATGCGCCCACCAAGAGAGCCGTGAGCCCGATTGCAAAGATTCTCATCTGTTTCATCGTCGGCTTGAACGGTTGCAAACCAATCTAGTCCCTAACGGCCATGCCAGCCAGCCCAACATACGTGAGGGTTGCGGAATGGTTCGAGGTCTTCCGCATATGGCTTGCTCGGTTGTGGCCATCCTTCACGCGCTTTGTCGATCCTATCGCTACCACTCAAGGCGCGTGCGCATGCGCACGGATAGGTCGCGAAGATTGCTAGACTCTGACAGCACGATATTGTCGGCAATATGAGGTACAGCCACGCCAACCCGCGCCTCGCGCCGAATTCAGGTCGACGGACTTGAACCGGCGATCAACGCTGCAGATGCCCGCAATAGGCCTCTTCATAGAGTTTTCGGCAGTCAGATACCTCGAGGGTGATCGGATTGCCGCCTGCGGTCGGATCGACCACCGCCATTTTCGCCATGCGGTCGAATTGTGCGTCATCCACACCAATCGACCCGATCGAGTGCGCAATATCGAGCTGCTCCCGCAGCGCCAGCACATAGTCCATGAAGCCGTTGAACCCACCGGAAATGCCGAGCCAGTTCGACAATCGCTCGATCTTCTCCTCGATCGCACCCCTATTGAATGCCAGCACATAGGGCATGAACACAGCGTTGGTGAGCCCGTGATGGGTGTTGTAGATCGCCCCGACCGGATGAGACAGCGAATGAATTCCGCCCAATCCCTTCTGGAACGCCACCGCCCCCATCGCCGCCGCCGACAGCATTTGTCCGCGCGCCTCGATGTCATTGCGGTCGCCATAGGCGCGCGGCAGGTAGTCTTTCACCAGCCGCATGCCTTCTACCGCGATTCCTTCCGACATTGGATGATAGGACGGTGCGCAATAGGCCTCCAAACAATGGGCAAAGGCGTCCATCCCCGTACCTGCCGTAATTTGCGGCGGCAGACCGACCGTCAACTCCGGATCGCAAATCACCTCGACAGGCAACATTTTGGGATGAAAAATCACCTTCTTGGTATGCGTTTCCTCATTGGTTATGACACCAGCACGTCCAACCTCGGAGCCGGTTCCCGCCGTCGTCGGCACGGCGACGATAGGGTAGATCCCATCCGGATCCGCCCTGGTCCACCAGTCGCCGACATCTTCGAAATCCCACATCGGCCGCGTCTGGCCGGCCATGAACGCGATGACCTTTCCGGCATCGAGACCCGATCCACCGCCAAACGCGACCACGCCGTCGTGGCCATCGTCGCGGAGCACCTTCAAGCCCGATTCGACATTTGACGCCGTCGGGTTTGGCTGAACATCTGAGAAGACACCAACCTTCAATCCATCGCCCTCGATAACATCGAGCGCCCGTTGCGTGATCTCAAGCGCCTCGATGCCAGGGTCCGTGACCAGGAGAGGTTTGGCAATGCCCGCCGCTCGGCACGCCTCGCCAAGCTCGGATACTCGCCCGGCGCCAAATCGAATTGCGGTGGGGTAAGACCAATTCGCGGTCAAAGTCATGATTTTTATCTCCGTGGCGTTCAAACTTGCCCGTGATTACATGTCATGTCGCGGCACGGTTTTGACGTGTTGGGGGAATGTGAGAACCCCTCCCCGCTCATGCCCGCTCGAAGCCGCGGGCAAACTCCCAGTCCGTGACCCGGCGATCATATTCCTCCTGCTCCCAACGGGCGGCATGAACATAGTGCTCGATGACATCGTCGCCGAATGCTGCCCGGAGCATGGCCGAACCATCGAGCGCCTCGGTCGCCGCCCGCAAAGTCTTGGGAATTTCGCGCACATCCCGCGCCCCGTAGGCATCGCCTTCGAACGCCGGCTCCAATACGCGCTTGTTCTCGATCCCATCAACGCCCGCCGCCAAGAGCGCGGCCATCGCCAGATAGGGGTTGAGATCGGCGCCACCCACACGACATTCCACCCTGACCGACTTGCTATCCGCCCCACAAATTCGATACCCCGCAGTGCGATTGTCCATCGACCAGACCGCCTTTGTTGGCGCAAACGTGCCCGCCATGAAGCGTTTGTATGAATTGATGTAGGGAGCCAGAAAATAGGTGATCTCGCTGGCGTGATGGAGCAGGCCAGCAAGGTAGTGACCCATGACTTCCGACATCGCGTACTTGGCATTGGCGTCGTAAAACACCGGAGTGCCGTCAGCGCTCGAGAGCGATTGATGGATGTGACAGGAGTTGCCGGCCGCATCGGTGTTCCATTTCGCCATGAAACTGATCGAGCGACCCTTGGACCAGGCAATCTCCTTGCAGGCATTTTTGATGATTGCGTGTCGGTCCGCCATCGTTAGTGCGTCGCTATAGCGGACATTAATTTCCTCTTGCCCTGCGTCCGCCTCACCCTTCGAGTTCTCCACCGGCACATCCGCGCCCTGCAGTCCAGTACGGATGGCGCGCATCACATCTTCCTCCTTGGTCGTTTGAAAGATGTGGCAATCCTCATTATAGGCACTAATCGGCGTAAGATCGTGGTGGCTCGCCTGCTGCGCCTCCTCATAACTCTCGCGAAACAGAAAGAACTCGAGCTCGGACGCCATGAATGCCCTCAACCCCATTGCCTCGAGCCGCGCAACTTGTCTTTTGAGAACCGCACGCGGCGAATGGGGAACCTCGCCGAGGGTGTGATGATCGAGCACGTCGCAGAGCACCAGCGCCGTGCACTCCAGCCACGAGATTCGGCGCAGCGTTGCAAGGTCCGGCTTCATTGTGTAGTCGCCGTACCCCGCCTGCCAACTGGTCGCCTTGTAACCATCGACGGTGTACATCTCCATGTCGGTGGCCAGCAGATAGTTACAGCTGTGGGTTTCCTCCCACGCGCTATCGAGGAAGAATTCGGCCTGAAAGCGCTTACCCATCAGGCGGCCCTGCATGTCGACCTGGACAACGAGGACGGTATCGATTTCGCCTGCTTCGACGGCGGCCCTTAATTCGTCAAGTGTGAGTTTTCCAGGCATGCCGAGTAGCAACCCTTTCGAGGTGCAGGGTGGTTCCGGCCGCCCGTGCGTCGCTGGAACGGCGCAGACGACACAAGGCCGACCGGAACGACGATCATCGTTTCATGACATTCACGAGCAGCGATAGGGGTTGCTCGCCTTGCCCATGACCGCATTGTAGTCACGGAAGATCTTCACGACGCGGCCGGCGCGGTCGCTCGTTGCCGCGATCTCGTCCCAGAACTTGATTGCCGCCTCCTCGACGGACTTCCACTCCTCGTCCGGGATGGTCGTCAGCTCGAGCTTGTCGCCTTGTACGCGCAGTTTCGCTTCACCGCCCCAGTACCAGTACTGGCGGTAGTAGTGCGACGAATCCATACACAGACGGAAAAGCGTCTTGAGGTGGTCGGGCAATGCGTTCCAGCGTTCAGAATTGGCGAAGTAGGAGCCGATCCAAGCACCGGAGATATTGTTCGTCAGGAAGTAATTGGTGACGTCGGCCCAACCGACCGTGTGGTCCTCCGTGATGCCGGACCATGCGACGCCATCGAGCTCGCCTGTTTGCACCGCGACCTCGATATCCTCCCAAGGCAGTGTGACCGGGACAACCCCGAATTGTGCAAGGAAGCGCCCCGCCGTTGGGAACGTGAACACACGCTTGCCCTTGAGGTCGGCAAGACTGCGGATGGGGTCCTTTGTCGCAAAATGGCAAGGATCCCATGCACCTGCGGAAAGCCAGGTCACACCCTCGACTTCGTCATAAGCCTCCTTCCAAATTTCATTGAGGCCCCACTGCTCGAAAAGCACCGGCACGTCCAAGCTAAATTTCAGCGCCAACGGGAAATAGCCGCCAAACACCGAAACGTCGACCGGAGCGGCGATCGAGTCGTCATCCGACTGCACCGCGTCGATCGTGCCGGTTTGCATGGCTCTGAACAGTTCACCTGTCGGAACGAGCTGGTCGGACGTGTAGAGCTCGATTTCCATCTCGCCATTGGCCACTTTGTTGAAGGCGTCAATGGACGGCTTGATGACGTGCTCGGCAAGCGCCGGCCCGGCGTATGTCTGCAAGCGCCATTTGGTTTTCGTCTGGCCGAGAACGGCTGGTGCTGGGAGAGTGGCGGCTGCGGCGGCGCCGGCGCCTGCGATACCGGCCTTTTTCAGAAATGAACGTCTGGTCGTCATTTTGCTTCCTCCTTGGTTTGGTTCGTCTTTTTGTTGTTACGTTTACGGCAGAAAACTCTTCGCTATTGTGCCTCCCCAAAACGCGATAAATCAACGAGAGTAGACGTACTGCGGCAGCCATAGGGCGATCTGAGGAAAAACCGTCACCAGGATGAGACCGAGGATCATCACCCCGACGAACGGGATTATCGAGCGATAGATGTCGCCCAATGTAATCTCC
>JAUVMS010000188.1 GCA_030600135.1 Hyphomicrobiales bacterium
CAAAGAGGACCTCAGATTTTCTTGTCGCGAACGCGGCCCGAATTCATGGCCAAGCTGTTCGCACAGGAGGTCCCAGAGATCTATGACAATATTGTCGAGATACGATCGGTGGCACGCGATCCAGGTAGTCGTGCAAAAATTGCAGTGATCTCAAATGATTCCTCGATCGACCCGGTCGGCGCCTGCGTCGGCATGCGTGGACAGCGGGTCCAGGCCGTCGTCGGCGAATTGCAAGGTGAGAAAATCGACATCATCCAGTGGTCGCCCGATGCCGCCACGTTCATCGTCAATGGGTTGGCGCCGGCAGAGGTTGTCAAAGTTGTGTTGGACGAAGATGCCGAGCGGATCGAGGTGGTGGTGCCGGATGATCAGCTCAGCTTGGCAATTGGGCGGCGCGGGCAGAATGTGCGTCTGGCGTCGCAGTTGACCGGTTGGGACATTGACATCCTGACCGAGGCTGAGGAAGCCGAACGTCGCCAGAAGGAATTTGCCGAACGCTCGCAGCTGTTCATGGATACCCTCGATGTGGATGAGGTGATCGCCCAGCTGCTGGTCTCCGAAGGCTTTGGCAATGTTGAGGAGGTGGCATTCGTCGAGCAGGAAGAAATCGCCGGCATCGAGGGCTTCGACGGCGATACGGCCGGCGAGATCCAAATGCGTGCACGTGAGTTTCTCGAGCGGCGCGAAAGCGAACTCGACGCTCGCCGCCGCGAGCTTGGCGTCAAAGACGATATCACCGAGGTTCCCGGCGTGACCAACGCCATGCTGGTGGCTTTCGGAGAAAACGATATCAAATCGCTTGAGGATTTGGCCTGGTCGGCAACCGACGACCTCACCGGTTGGTATGAAAAAAAGGACGGTGAATCGGTTCGCTATCCGGGTGCACTGGATGGCTTCGATATCGCCAGAGAGGACGCGGAAGAACTCATCATGTCGGCACGCTTGCTTGCCGGGATGGTCGAGGTCGAAGACATTACAGGGCAAAGTGCAGAGGAAGTTGACGAAGTCGAGGGCGAGGGCGAAGGTGAGGCCGAAGTCGCCGTCGGTGAAACGACGGCTAGCTGAATATTGGCGCCCGATGCGATTACGATTGATGGGGCGTGATGGCAAACATGTCGCGAGGTGAAGCCTGCCACGAAGGACGCTTTCGACAATGCGCCGTGACGCGTCGGAAGTTGCCTGTTGATGATCTGATGCGCTTTGTCGCAACGCCAGAGGGCCAGATTGTCCCCGATATCGCCCGGCGATTGCCCGGACGCGGCGTCTGGATCAATGCGAACTACGAGACTGTGGCGCGCGCCATTGCCAAAAATACATTTGCGCGCAGCCTTAAACGTCGGGTAGACGCTGGTCAGGATCTACCCGACCTAGTAGCCGTTATGCTACGAAAGCGGGCGCTGGATGGACTTGCGCTGGCCAATAAGGCGGGCCTCGTTGTCACCGGCTATTCCAAGTTGGAAGCGGCAATAGCTCGTGATCGAGTGGCAGTGCTCATTCACGCCTCGGAGGCCGCAGTTGACGGTCGTCGGAAGCTGGATCAGCGGCTCTTGCGGGCCGACAAAGAGGGATTATCGGACCGGCCGATCGTCGCCGAGTTCACGAGAATGGAATTGAGCTTGGCATTAGGCCGATCAAATGTGGTACATGCAGGCCTAATCGAGGGCGGCGCCGCCGTAAATTTCCTGAGGGCGGAACAGCGACTTGCGCGCTATATGGCGGGCACAATAGGTGAAGACAACGGCTTGGACGAGCCATGTAACGGATAAGGCATGAGCGAAACCAGAGAACCAGACGACAAAACATCTCAAGGGTCAAAGAGATCCGCGACCTTGAGCCTGAAGCGTACGGTCGACGCGGGAAACGTGCGCCAGAGCTTTAGTCATGGGCGTTCAAAGTCGTTGTTGGTCGAGAAAAAGAAAAAGAGAACGATTTCGACTCCGGGAATAACGGCGCCGACCGCGCGCGCCGACGACGGTTCGGTTGTTGAAACAAAGAAACCTCGCGCTCGTCGACCCAGCGGCAAAGGCGCAGGTCCGTCTTCGGAGGCGAACAAGGACGGAAATCTGGTCCGCAAGCTTTCCGATGAAGAGAAAAACGCACGGCTCAAGGCGCTGGCCGCAGCGCGCGCCAGAGAAGCGCAAGAAAAGATTCGCGTCGAAGAGGAAGCAAAACGCAGGGCTGAAGAAGAAGCACAGCGCATCGTCGAAGAGGCCGAAGCCAAACGCAAGGCGGACGAGGAAGCCAAGTGCAAGGCCGAAAGCGAGGCGGGCCAGGTCAGCGAAGCAGGCGCCGAGGCCGATGCGGGGAGTTCAGCCGAAAGCAGGACTATACCAGGGGCACAGAAATCACCCAAGCGGGCGGTAGCTGCAGCACCACCAGGTGCCGGTGCACGACCGCAGCAAGCACGAGAGGAAGCCTCCGAAGAAAGCCGCGCACCACGACGCGGCGACCCTCGAGCCAAGAAGCCGAAGACAGAACGTGTGCCTGTGCGCAAGGTAGGCGATCGCCGCCCGCGCGGCCGTCTCACCATTACCAATGCGCTCGATGAGAATCAGCGAGAGCGGTCGCTGGCATCGCTCCGGCGCAAGCGCGAGCGCGAGAGGTCCAAGCTGCTCGGCATGCAACAGCCGAGAGAAAAGATTTCACGCGAGGTGACGATACCGGAAGCGATTACGATTCAGGAACTCGCCAATCGCATGGCTGAACGCGCAGTGGACGTTATCAAGTTCCTGATGAAGCAAGACGAAATGCACAAGATCAACGACGTGATTGATGCCGACACGGCTGAACTCATAGTCGGCGAATTTGGGCACGTGCCGAAGCGCGTCTCGGAGGCCGACGTCGAAGAAGGGTTCATTGGCGAGGAAGACGATCCGGACGATCTTGAGTCACGGCCACCAGTCGTCACAATCATGGGCCACGTCGATCACGGCAAGACATCGCTGCTCGATGCGATACGCCAAGCCAATGTGGTCTCAGGAGAGGCCGGCGGAATTACCCAGCATATCGGCGCCTATCAGGTGCAAACCGAGGGCGGACATACGCTGACGTTCATTGATACGCCAGGTCACGAAGCATTCACCGCCATGCGCGCGCGCGGCGCCAAGGTCACCGACATTGTCGTGCTGGTCGTCGCCGCAGACGATGGCGTGATGCCGCAAACCGTCGAGGCGATCAATCATGCCAAGGCCGCGCAAGTGCCGTTGATTGTCGCGATCAACAAGATGGACCGTCCGAGCGCGGATCCTAATCGGGTGCGAACCGAGCTGCTGCAGCATGAAGTCGTTGTCGAAAGCCTTTCGGGCGAAACGCTGGACGTCGAGGTTTCGGCCTTGAAGCGAGAGGGTCTCGACACGCTGCTCGAAGCAATTGTGATGCAGTCGGAGCTGTTGGAGCTCAAGGCCAATTCCAATCGCAGTGCCGAAGGCGTGGTGGTGGAGGCCAAGCTCGAGCGTGGTCGTGGCCCCGTCGGGACCGTGCTGGTGCAGCGCGGTACGCTCAAGGTTGGACATATCGTGGTTGCAGGTGCCGCCTGGGGCAAGGTTAGGGCGCTCATCGACGACCAGGGTGAACATATAGCCGATGCAGGTCCATCAATTCCCGTCGAAGTGCTCGGTTTCAACTCGGCGCCCGAGGCCGGCGATCAATTCGCTGTTGTGGAAAGCGAAGCGCGGGCACGTGAGATCACGGATTATCGCGAGCGCAAGCGGCGCGAGACTTTGGCAGCCGGAACGGGCGCCACTCGCACGCTCGAGCAAATGATGAGCCAGCTCAAGGACGAGGGCAAACAAGAGTTTACGCTTCTCGTCAAGGCCGACGTGCAAGGTTCGGCTGAGGCAATCGGCGGCGCATTGGACAAACTCGGCACGGACGAAGTCGAGGCGCGCATCGTGCACTCTGGTGTTGGCGGCATAACAGAATCGGATGTCTCGCTCGCTGCTGCATCGAGCGCCGTTATCATGGCGTTCAACGTGCGCGCTAGCCAGCAAGCTCGGCTGGCGGCTGAACGCGAGGGGGTGGAGATCCGTCAGTACGCCGTGATCTACGATGTGGTCGACGACGTCAAAGCGGCAATGTCCGGACTGCTGGCTCCGACGATCCGGGAACACTTCCTCGGCAACGCCAAAATTCTCGAGATATTCAACATTTCAAAGGTGGGCAAAGTGGCCGGCTGCCAGATCACGGAAGGCCGGGTCGAACGTGGCGCCAGTGTGCGTCTCATTCGCGACAACGTGGTGATCCACGAAGGACGGCTTTCGACGCTCAAGCGCTTCAAGGACGAGGTCAAGAACGTCCAGGTCGGGCAAGAATGCGGCATGGCCTTCGCGAATTATCAGGACATGCGTCAGGGCGACGTGATCGAATGCTTCACGACTGAGGAAGTCGAGCGCACACTCTAGCAGGCTGCAAGCGCTCGACGGTCATTGGGAGCACGAAACGTTGCCGGCGCACCCCTCATCACATGGGCCTTCGCAACGCCAACTGCGTATTGGCGAGCTCATTCGCCATGCCCTTTCGGACATTTTGGTACGCTCGGAGGTGCAGGATCCGGAATTAACCGGCGTGGTCATCACGGTTTCTGAGGTTCGCATAAGCCCAGATGCAAAAAACGCAACGGCATTTGTCATTCCTCTTGGCGGTGAAAGACAGACTGCCGTAGTTGAGGCGCTCAACCGACATGTGCGGTTTCTGCGCGGAGAGCTGGCGCGCGCGGTGAAACTGAAGTATGTGCCCAGCGTGACATTTAAGCTGGACACGTCATTTGACGAAACCGACCGCATCACCGATATGCTGCGATCGCCCGAAGTGGCCCGGGATTTGGATCGCGACTGAGCGTCGCCGCGGACATCGACATAATCTTCTGGAGCGTAAAAATGGGGCGCCGTAAGGGCCGACCGATTCATGGTTGGCTAGTCGTCGACAAAACCCAAGGACTGACATCGAACGACGTGGTCGGGCGAGCCAAGAAGTTGTTCGAGGCGCGAAAGGCCGGACACGCCGGAACACTTGATCCGTTGGCGACGGGAATTCTGCCTATTGCCTTCGGTGAAGCGACGAAGACGGTTGCCCATGTCATGGATGGCGCCAAGAGCTACCGCTTTACCGTGCTTTGGGGGATCGAAACTGACACCGATGACGCTGAAGGCCGTGCCGTCGTGACAAGCGACAAGCGACCGCGTCGCGACGAGATAGACGCCAAGTTGACCGAGTACCGTGGCGAAATTCTTCAGGTGCCACCGCAATTCTCCGCTATCAAGATTGAGGGTGAGCGGGCCTACGATCTGGCGCGGAAAGGCGAAACGGTCGACATCCCGCCGCGACCTGTGATGGTTCACCGTTTGGAGATTGCGAGCATACCCGACGCCGATCGCTGTATCTTCGAGGCCGACTGCGGAAAAGGCACCTATGTGCGGGCGTTGGCACGTGATTTGGGCCGCGATCTCGGCTGTCGAGGCCATGTCGTTGCCTTGCGGCGCACACGGGTCGGACCATTTTTCGAGAGCAACGCAATTTCTCTGGATAATTTGCACGAGTTGCGCCATAGTGCCGCCGGCCGTGAGGCACTTGAGGCTTGCTTAAAGCCCGTCGAGACGGCGCTGGACGACATCCCGGCAATCTCGATATCAAGTGCAGATGCATCGCGGCTCAAGCGGGGTCAGGCGGTTCTCATGCGAGGCCGTGATGCCCCAATCCTAACAGGACCTGTCTATGCCATGTCGCGCGGAATGCTCGTGGCTGTTGGCGAAGTCCGGCAAGGCGAGCTTCGGCCCACACGCGTTTTTAATCTCTAGCGCCGGGCGCGTCAGGTCATATCAAACGGCAAGGAGTAACGATGTCGATTACGAACGAGCGCAAGCAGACTCTAATCAAGGAGTTTGCCCTCAAAGATGGTGATACTGGATCTCCCGAAGTTCAAATTGCCATACTAACCGAGCGCATTAGCAACCTTACAGAACACTTTAAAAGCCACAAGAAGGACAACCACTCGCGCCGGGGCTTGCTCAAGATGGTGAGCCAAAGACGGCGGCTGCTCGATTATGTGCGTGCCAAGGACGAGGCGCGATACAAAGGCGTCATTCAGCGTCTCGGCATTCGCCGTTAGAGCGGAACTCAGCCAGCCCTGCTCGCCTCGTGGCGAGTGCTGCGGCGGCGGTTACGTAGGCAATGCCGATGAGGCAAGACGCGCTTCTTGTGACGTCGTAGGACAAAAGAGAACCAACATGTTTGATACCGTAGTTGAAGAAATCGAATGGGGCGGACGCACGCTCCGGTTCGAGACCGGCCGCATTGCACGCCAGGCCGATGGCGCCGTTTTGGTGCAATATGGTGATACCAGCGTGCTCGCATCGGCGACCGCTGCCAAGGAGCCGCGCAAGGGCATCGATTTCTTCCCACTCACTGTTAATTACCAGGAAAAAACTTACGCCGCCGGCAAGATCCCAGGCGGCTTTTTTAAGCGCGAAGGTCGACCAAGCGAAAAAGAGACGCTGGTCTCGCGGTTGATCGACAGGCCCATCCGCCCGCTATTTGTTCCTGGCTTCAAGAACGAGACACAGGTCATCGCGACGGTTCTGTCGCACGACATGGAGAACGATCCCGATATGGTCGCCATGGTGGCGACGTCGGCAGCCTTGACCATCTCGGGCATACCTTTCATGGGGCCCATCGGCGCTGCACGCGTCGGCATGATCGAGGGCGAGTTCGTCCTCAATCCCATGGTCGATGAAATGTCGGAATCCAAACTCGACCTCGTGGTCGCCGG
>JAUVMS010000485.1 GCA_030600135.1 Hyphomicrobiales bacterium
CCAACCGGCTGCCAACGCGGCCCGGTCGCATCGTGCTTACCCATCTCCTCGGCGACAATGGCCGCATCGAATTGGAGACCACCATTGCCCGGTTGGCAGACGACCGGTTCTACTTCACGTGCGCCGCGTTCTTCGAGCAGCGGCTTATCGACTATTTGACATATCGCAGTAACGGTGCGGCAGGGGTTTCGATCGTCAACCGCTCCGACGATTGGGGGGGACTGGCGTTCAACGGCCCAAAGTCGCGAGACATTCTCGGCGCGTGCACGAATGCCGCTTTGGACAATTCCGCATTCCCGTGGTTTGGCGTGCGGCAAATAGAGATTGCCGGGCGCGCTATGTGGGCGTTTCGCATGTCCTACGCCGGTGAATTGGGTTGGGAACTGCACGGCCCGCGCAAGCATCTGCTCAGCGTCTATGATGCACTCTTTGATGCCGGCGCGCCCTACGGCATCGCCGACTATGGCTCTTTTGCGATGAACGCCATGCGCATGGAAAAGATGTTCAAGGGCGCTGGCGAGCTCACCAACGAGGTCACCCTGCCGGAAGCCGACGTTATGCGCTTTGTGAGGCTGGACAAGCCAGACTTCGTTGGCAAGGCCGCTACGCAATCCGCGCTGGCCAAGCCACTGCCTTGGATTTGTGCTTACCTCGAAATAGAGGCGGACGGCGACAGTGATGGCCATGGTGGCGAGGCCGTGCTGGCGGAGGGTGTGTGCATCGGCTTGACCAGTTCGGTTGCCTTCGGTCACGGTGTGCAGAAACTCTTGGCTTTTGCTTACCTCAAGCCGCAATATGGCGAGCCCGGCACCAAACTCGAGGTCATGATCATGGGAGAGCCGCGCCCAGCGGTGGTACTCGGTGCGCCCGTATACGATCCCGCAAACAAACGCCCGCGAGCCTGAAGGAGTTAGCCCATGTCACACGCCGCATCGGCAACCGACCGCCAGAATGAAGACGACCTTTACGCCATCGCGGAAGCGACATTGCCCGGCGCGAGCCTCGGTGGCTATTCCCTGCCCAAAGACTTGCGATTTATCATCCGCGAGGGGCGAGGTGGGCGCCTCGTCTCGGTCGAAGGGCGCGAGTATGTCGACTATGTTTGCGGCGCTGGCGCCACAATCATCGGCCATGGCCACCCGGCAGTGATTGAGGCGGTGAAGGAACGTGCCTCCAAGGGACTCCACTTCTTTGGCACGCTCAACGATGCGGCTGTGGAGCTGGCCGATGTGCTTGTCACGGCGATACCGTGCGCCGAACGCATCATATTCACGACCACCGGTTCAGAGGCGACCGCCTATGCCATGCGCATTGCCCGCGCCGTAACGGGTAAGCCGAAAATCCTCAAGTTCGAGGGCGCCTATCACGGCAACCATGACTATGCCTCGTTCAGCCAGTTTCCGGTACGACCGGCAAATTATCCGTCAGCAACGAGCGACATCGGCGGTGTTCCAGAGGCGTTGCAGGATACCATGCTTATCGCGCCTTACAATGATCTGGAGACGGTGGAAAGCATCCTTTCCGAACACGCGGGCGACACCGCCGCGATTATCGTCGAACCCGTGCAGCGCATTATCTTCCCGAAACTGGGGTTTCTCGACGGCTTGCGCGAGCTTGCCGACAAGTACGGCGTATTGCTCATCTTCGATGAGGTGGTGACCGGATTTCGCCTCAGCTACGGCGGCGCGCAGGACTATTACGGTGTGACGCCGGACCTGGCGAGCTATGGCAAAATCGTCGGCGGCGGCGGTCCTCTCGGCTGCGTCGGCGGGCGGGCCGATCTGCTCGATGCAACCAATCCGAACCGCAAGGGTCGCGCCGACTACGCCTACGTCAACGGCACACTGCACGGCAATCCAATTGCGGCCGTGGCTGGGCTTGCCACTTTGCGTGTCCTGCAAGAGCCCGATTTCTATCAAAATTTTCACACCCGCGCCGATCGCTTTCGAGCGGCCTTCGTAGATGTTTTGGCGCGACAAGGCTTACCGGCCCTCGTTGCAGGCCAAGCCTCGTTTTGGCAGCTCCTTTTCACAGACGCCCCGCCGGTCAACCAGATGGATGTGCTGGCAAGTGACCAAAGCCGTTCAAGCGCACTGGATTTGTCGCTCTTGCGCAACGGCGTTTACGTACTTCCCAACGTGCGCCGGTTTTTCTCCGCCGCACATACGGAAGAGGACCTGGAGGTAACGCTGAGCGCCCTGGAAACTGCTTGCAAGGCGCAAGTTTGATCTCCTCTGGCACATGCCTGAGTGACCAGGCTAGTTTCTGCATTCAAGAACCTGGAGCAATATTAATTGGTACACGCGCCCTAGCCACCTTCGGCCTTCGCGCCCCGGTCGGCGGCTTGGGCACCTGGTTTTTCCGAGCCGGCTCGAACGCGATTGGAGATTTGGTAGAACCGATTTTCATTGTTTTGCGACCAATTTGAATTGGTTCTAACAAGATGTCGTGCTTCGGGTGGCGCGTTTTGGTGTTTCTCTACCGGCCTCCCTAGTTGTCTTTGAGCGCTGAATTCCGGCGGGCCAAGGTGCGTCGTTGCTCAGCATCCTGCGACGCGCTTGCACCGAGCGGTGCAGATTGTCGTGCGTTAATCCAACTCTTCATTCCTCTTGTATTACCGAGGATTTCGGGAGCGCGGCGCGACCGGATCACGCGGGCGATTGCAATGTGTCGATCGCTGCGACTTGTCCCCCTCAATTCATTTTCCTTGCCCGGAATCAATGGGTTCAATCGGCTTGCGTCGTTGACCGCGTTGGTTGGTTCAGCATTCTGATGTGAACACCCAACGGCAACCAG
>JAUVMS010000306.1 GCA_030600135.1 Hyphomicrobiales bacterium
CGCGTCATCGCCACATACAGCAATCGATGGTATTCCTCGCGATCGCGCAGCGCGATCGCGCCACGCGCATCACAAACCACGGGGTGCCGGCCGGCCCCCTTGATGGCCCATACGGGCGGCAGCACCTCGAGCGTTTCCTCCAGCGCCAAAACGGTGGCCTGCAGCCCGCCAGTGGCGCCCGAGCACGTGTCCGGCAGAAAGACGATGGGTGCCTCGAGCCCTTTGGCTCCATGCACTGTCATGACCCGCACCTGATCGCTCGATTGATCCATATCGCGACGGATCTCCGGGTTGGTCACGCGCAGCCAATTCGAGAACCCCTGCAACGACGGCGGCGCCTCCTCCTCGTAGCGGATTGCCAGATTGAGGAATTCATCGAGGGCATCGCCCGCTTCCGGGCCGAGCCGTGCCAAAATCGCTTGACGGCCACCATCGGATCCGAGCAACAGCGAATAGAATTCAAAGGGTGGTGCGAAGTCGGCACGCGCCCGCAACTTCTCCAACCTCTCGACCGCTGCCTGATAGCGCGCGTCATCATCCCGATGCGCCAGGAGCGCTTGCCAAAGTGAGCCCTTGCGATCATGGGCAAGGGTGAAGAGATCATCGTCGTCGAGCCCGAAGAGAGGACACTTCAAAACCGCACCGAGCGCCAGGTCATCCTCTGGCATTAAGAGGAAATCTCCAAGTGCCATCAGGTCGAGAATAGCGAGTTGTTCGGTGAGGCGCATCCGATCGGCACCGGCAACGGAAATGCCGCGTGTTTTGAGCGCTCGGATCATAAGTGAAGCAAACGGCGCCCGCCGCCGCACCAAAATGAGCACATCCCCGGGCCGCACGGCACGCCCTTCCGCAACCAGCTGCTCGCCATCATCCAGCCAGTGCCGGATCGTGCCCGCAATATTCTCCGCGACGCGTTGAGCCGGCGTTGGCGGACGCCCACCCTCGACGGGCCGCCAAAGCTCAATCTCCTCCGCCTCTGCCCATGTCTCCGTCGGCCACAGCTCCACCAGCCCACCCTCGCCCAACCGATTGGCGACATGCCGAATCTGCTGCCCGCCGACCCCGACACCAGGCGTTCGCTCATGTGTGGCGAACACCGTATCCACGGCATCCAACACCGGCGCCACCGTGCGAAACGACAGCGTCAGCGGAATGCGATGAAACCGTTGCCCAGCGTTCTCCACCCGGCTGGCGAAGTGCGCCCCGACGCGCGAGAACATTTCCGGCCGCGCGCCCTGAAAGCTGTAGATTGACTGCTTTTCGTCGCCGACGGCGAATATCGACCGCGACTCATCCCTGGCACCCGCACCGACAAAAAACTCCTCGGCCAAGTCTTGGATGACCCGCCATTGCTGCGGGCTGGTGTCCTGGGCTTCGTCCACCAGGATATGGTCCAACCCCTGATCGAGCTTGAAGAGCACCCATTGCGCGTCGCCCCCACCGGTGAGCAAGCCAACGGCCTTCTCGATGAGATCGTCATAGTCGAGCACGGCGCGTTCCGCCTTTGCGCGTACATAATGCTCCATGGTGGCATCGCCGAGCTGCAACAAGGCGATGCTCGCCAGCGCGATATCGAGGCCGAGGCGCTCTTGCCTGAGGGCGCAGAATTCCTCCTGCGCCTGTTTGAGACGCTCAAGTAAGTCAGGGTGGGCCTCACCAAGCGATTTCGTCATCAAGTTCGCGCGCGGCGTCTGCTTCGCCTTGGTGATGAAGAACTCCGCGAGTGCCGCTTGGCGCACGTCACTGGCCGCCGCATTCCGCGCGGCGCGCAAACGATCGACCAATGACACATCGCGCTTGCCGCCTGTGCTCATCACATCGATCGCACGTACGAGTGTGGCGTCATCGACAACGGCGGAGCAGGCATCATCGAGTTCGCCCGGTTGGATGGAATGGCGAACGCCGAAATGCTCCCGTAGCGTGCGCTCGATCTCTACGATCGGATCCTCCCCCGTAGCCGCCCGTATCGCCGAGCGCATCGCCTCGCGCTTGGCCAGGAGTTCGCCGAGAACCAGATCGAACCGCTCGTCGGTCACATAGGCGATCGCGACCCCGAGCGCGGATTTAAGCTCTAATGACGCACCGCGCGCGTCCGTCGCCGTCGCCAGCACCGCATTGATACACTCCCGACGCAGCGCCGCCTGACCCTCTTCATCCAGAATCGAAAAATGCGGCGCGATGCCTGCCTCGAGCGGGAAGCGCTGCAGGAGCTGCTCGCAAAAGGCGTGGATGGTCTGCACCTTGAGGCCGCCGGGCGTCTCGATAGCCGTCGCAAAAAGCGTACGCGCCCGACCCGTTTCCTCATCACGCGGCGCTCGCTCGAGCAACTTGGTCAATCGATTGGCCAACTCCTCGGGCTGCGCAATCACCCATTCCGCAAGGGTCTCGAAGACCCGCTTGCGCATTTCCGCGGCTGCCGTCTTGGTATAGGTGAGGCACAAAAGACGCTCGGGCGCCGCGCCGCAGAGCAACAGCCTCAGCACCCTTTGCGTCAACACGTAGGTCTTGCCAGCCCCCGCGTTGGCGCTCACCCACGCCGAAGCCGCCGGGTCGGCGGCCAGCGACTGATTGCTATTTGTCTCCCGTCGCGCCACCTCGACCAGGGCAGTCAGTTCATTGAGCGCTGGCGAACCCGCTTCAGCCATTGCCGCCATCCTCGCTCAGCCACCATTCATCGACGCGCGCCAGGTGGGCATAGTCATCGAAGCGGTAGGCATTCTCAAATCCCGCCCGCCGCATCGCCCGGTAAGGTGTTTCGGCCTGATCGAACAACGCAACGAGCTGGCACAGCCCTTCGAACGTGGCCTCCGCCAGTTGCTCCGGATCGTCGAGCTTTATGGGGTGCTCCTCGCCGGGTGGCTCACCACCGGTTGCCCTGATGTAGGTCAGCCCGGCAATGCCCCCCGGCTCGATGCCAGGAAAACCTCCAGCAAGCGCGATCGCGGCCTCCAGCGGGAGTTGCGGGGCGCGTCCGGCGGCCACCTGCTTGTCGTTGGCGACAGTGCCGGTCTTATAGTCATAAATCACCAACCGCCCGTCATCGCGCTCATCGATTCTGTCGGCGCGAGCGGTCAACTCGAAGCGACCCGCCGGTGCATCGAACGACCGCCGGCCACGAAGTTCGGTGGCCATCCTGACGACTTGACGGCGACGCTCGGGCTCGGTTTCGGTAAACCAGGATGCAAACCGGCGAAACCGCGGCACCCAGAATGCCGTAACGCGAGGGTGGGCCCCATAGTCTGACAGCAGCCCACTAGCTATGGCGGTCAACTGTTCAACCGCATCGTCGGGCAAGTCCATGGCAAACCGTTCGACAAAGCCGTGCAGCGTCTGATGGATTATCATCCCGCGAATGGCCGCGTCCGGTTGAGCGCCAAGTGGTGCTATCGGTTCCAGCCGTAGAATGCGGCGAGCGAAAATGGCGTAGGGGTTTGCCATCCACGTCTCGACCTCGGTGACGCTCATCCGCCTCGGTCGAGCCTTGACGAGCGGGCAAGGCGCGGGTTGTGCGATCGGCTCCTGGCGCTCCGCTCCATCCAGTGTCCGCGCCCAGGCCAGCCATCGCCCGTCGGCAACCGTATCGAGACCGCCGTCGTAACCGAGCGCTGCCAGAACCGCGTCGAAGCGCAATAGCCAGCGTGAGCGCACCGTCGGCACCCCGTCAATTTTTGCCGCCCGCGTTAAATAAACCTCCTTTGCCCCCAGCAACTGAGCAAAATCGTGGGCGGCGAAACCGATTTGCTGCTCGGGCGCCGGCAAGCCCAACTCAGCCCGCATTGGCCGGCTCAGCCAAGCGTCAGCTTGGGCGATCGCGGGACAGGTACCATCGTTCAGACTACCGAGCACGACCACGTCTGGCAGCTGCAGCCGAGCCTCGTACGGTCCCCATATGAACAGCCGCGGATGGGCCGGGACACGCGGACGGACCACTTGGTCGCGAACCAGGCTGCGGAAGAATTCCGGATAGTCCCGCACCGTGAGCGAGGGCTGGACAATGGCCTCGTCCATCAAGCCGGCAAGGAATGCCGCTGCCGCTTCGCCGGCCTCGCCCGACCAAAGGCCACTCGACGCATCGTCATCGGCACGGGCAAGCGCGTCGGCAATGAGCGCATGCGCTCGCGCGAGCGTGCCGAGCGAAAAGCTCTCCTGGTCGCCCTGCAAGCCGGACAATGGCTCAAACGCCATTTCGAGCGCTTCGACCAATTCTGCAACACCGTCCCAGGCCTCGTCATCCAGCCGACCAGCTGCTGAATGCTGCCTCAGACCCGCATCGCGATCCCGCCGCGCGCGGCCGACGGCATCACGCACCCCACCAAATCCCTCACCCAGGTAGGGCTGGCGAAAAACGATCAGTTCGAGCGCCCGTGCAACATTGCGAATTTCGCCGCTCGGGAGCCCGAGCCGGGTGAGTGGATGTTTAAGCAGCGCGGTCAGCGATGCCGGCGCCACCCGTTGCTGCAGCACGTCCAGGATGAGATCCAGGAATGCGCCCGGCACGGTCTTTTCCAATGGTCGACCGGCGGAATCGTCTATGCGCAAACCCCAAGCCTCGAGCTTGACCGCGACCCGACGCGCCAAATTTCGATCCGGCGTTACCAGCGCCGCGCTACGCTTGCTGTCCTCCACCGCTCCCCGCAAAATGAGCGCAACGACACGCGCCTCCTCGTCGCTGGTATCGGCTTCGACGAGCGTGAGACCTTCGAGGGGCACGTCTGTGGTAGCCTTTTCGATGCGATCGCCGATGGTATGCCAAAGACCTGTCATCGGTGCCGGACGCATCGCTTCGGTAACGAGCGCCATGCGCTTGGTGCCGGCAGCACCATCGTGCATTCCTCCAAGCGGTTTCACCTCGGCGCGCTCTACCCCGAGGCTCCGCAGCAATTTTGCCAGGCCATGCTGGGGATGTTCGGGATGCTCCTGCGCCAGCGTCTGCCACGTCGCCTCGTCGAGCGCGCAATCAAGTCCGGGCAATACGACGGCGTAGCTCGCCAGGCCGGCTACCGTC
>JAUVMS010000184.1 GCA_030600135.1 Hyphomicrobiales bacterium
CTTGTCTTTGTGTACGTGCTCAAGGGCGAGCTCACCGTGGAGCTTGAGGGAAACCAAAACCTTTAAGCGGGGGAGTTATATCCAGAGGATATTAATGTGGCGATGGTCGGTAAGAATTTGAGCGGGACCGATGGCCTTGAACTCCTGGTGTTTCAAGTAGGGGATATCGGCAAGCCTTTGATGATCAAGGTGAACTAAGAAGCTCCATCGAAACATAAGATCAAGCCCGTGGTCTCTTGTTCGAGAGGTCGCCATTAAACCGCACCAGTGATCGCGTTTTGTGACCGTCCGGCGGGGAGCGCGAGGGAGGCGCCGTGGTTTGTCCTTTTAGTTTGCGTTCAGGGCCTCTTTTTTGTGTGCCGCTTGCGCGGCGCCGCCGGACTGCTATCGGCCGGTCGGCCTACTTGAGCAGCTCCGGCGGGGAGCGCATCGGCGTGGGCCGTGGTTACGCTACGCTCCTTCGCGACTCCTCCGCCGTCCCGCACGGGCAACCGAGCGCAGCGAGGCAAGCGCGACCGCGCGCCGCGGCTTAGCCGCGCCCTCACGGAGCCATGGGCCGTAGGCCCATCTGGCGTGAGCGGAAAAAACGCGCAGCGAGGCAAGGCCGACCGGCCGCCGGCGCCCGCGCTCAAGTAGCGAGCGCTTGTCGCGAGCGATAGCGCAAACAAAGAAGCGCCGCCCTCGCGGAGCCATGGGCCGCAAGGCCCATCTGGCGTGAGCGGAATAGAGTGAGCTGTAAAAAAAACACCAGCTCGCCATCCCCAAAGCGCCCTAAAAACGCTCCAAGAGGCGCTCGAGATAGTCGAGTTCGATGGGCGGGCGGGTCGGTTCGCTGAGGCGGCGTCTCAACTCATCCAAAATACGGCGCGCTTTTTGAATATCGATCTCGTCAGGAACCTTGACCGAATCTCCGGTATCAGGCCCGCGGGCGCCTTGCGGCCGGCCGAGCGGGTCGCGGTTCGCGGACGCGTTGCCCATCTGCCCGGTCATGCCCTTCATCACCTGCTCGGCCATGGATTGGGCGCCTTTGCGCAGCCGATCGAGGGCGAGCGATTCCTGCTGGGTGGCTGCGCCGAGTTCGTCGTCGTTGAGCGCGCGTTCAGCACCACGCATGGCGTCATCGGCGCCCTTGAGAGAGTTGGGCGCTTTTGCGCCAAGCCCGCGCATGCCCTCGAGCAAGCGCTTGAGTTGGTCGCGCAGCTCGCTTTGCCTGTTGCCGAGGCCACCGGCACCGCGCTCGCCACGGCCATCGATGCCGGGCATGCTGCGATGCTCGCCGCCCTGGCCACGACCCCGGCCTTGACGCTCGCCGCGACCCTCTTGGCCTTCACCGCGGCGGCCACCTCGCCCTTGCTGGGCGCGGAAGGTGTCGTCGAGCAGTTGTTGCTGGCGCTGGATGAGGTTGCCGAATTGCTCCAGCATTTCCATGGCGCGATTGGATTGGCCGTTGTTAGCCATGCGGCCGGACTGGAGCTGCTCCAGCATTTCACGCAGCTGGCTCAACATATCCTTTGCCGAATCGCGCGCGCCTGACTTTGCCATACGCTCGATGTCGCGCAGCATGCGATCGAGGTCCTTGGACGACATCGTTCGATTGTTCGGGACCCTCTGGGTATTGTTGGGATCGCCTTGCTGGGCCTGGCGGGCCAAGGATTCAAGAAAGCGGGAGAGCGCGGTTCGGAGCTCCTGCATCAGGCGAGCAATCTCTTCGTCGGAGGCACCTTCCTCGAGCGCCTTCATGAGTTTGTCCTGGGCGCTGCGAAGGGCTCGCTCAGCCTCGGACAGATCACCATCCTCGATCCTCAGCGCAACCTGCCACAGTTGATCGACGACACTGCGAAGACCATCCGGCGAACGGTCCTTTTTCAGGCGCCAGTAGGCCGAGCGCAGCGACAGATAGACAACTTTGTCTTTGATAAATTCCTCAGGCGCAATGGAGAGCGCGTCGAGTGATTGGGCGACACGCAGGTGCTTGAATGGATCAAGCACGAGGTTGCGACGCTGTTCGACAATGGCGCGAGCAAAGGGTTTGGTGAAGCGGCGCTCCGGCAACTTGATCGTGATCGGCTTGCTCAAGCCTTGCTTGCCCGCTTGATCGCGGGCAACGAGCTGTAGCTCGACGTCCATGCCGGCCCAGGGATGCGAGGTCAAATCCTTGTAGGTTACCGCCTCGGCCTTCTTGGCATTGGCCCGCGGCAGTCGCAACAGAACGCGCGGCAGATCATCAACGATCTGACTGCGAAGCTTGGCCGAGGCCTGCGAAACCTTCTCGGTTGAGGTTTTGTCAGCCAGTTTGAGGCGGGCTTCGGCTGAGACCACGCCGTAGTCGTCCTCGACCGAATAGTTGAGCCGCAACGCTGCGCGGGCACTTTGCGACGGCGGCCTGATCAGCTTGATACTAGGCGGGTTATCGGCAACGACGTCAAAACGCCAGGTCAGAACATCCGCGGTGCCTCGCGCCACTGTGATGGTCGAGCCTTGCACCAACTTGACGCGGAATTCGGCAAGCTCGCTTGCGGATTCGGTTTTGGCGCGTTCAACGGTTTGTGATTGTTCGCTGTCACCCTTGCGAATGCGCACGGAAAAGCGCTCATGGTCGCCGCCGGCCGCCCGTACGATCAGATTACTCGCTTCCGGTACCTCGACACGCCGGGCTTCATGGGTGCCGGGCACCAGCGTTTGCGCGCCGTCCGCCAGCATCATGGGTGCGCTGCCTGTATATAGAGGCGGAGTGACCCAGGCATCGAGTCGGGCGGTGACGGCAGCATTCGACGGGGCAATGCGAAGAGCATCACGCAGCCGATCGTAGGCCGCGTCGCCGGCGAGAATGGCAACCAGGCCCGTTACCAGCACCAAGACCGCTCGCAAGGCGAAGGGATCGTGCTTGTCGACCCGCGGTCGGGGCCAAACCACATGCAGTTTGGAGAACAACTTGGCGAGCCGCTCGCGATGGACGCGCCAGAGTCGCTCGGAACTGTCGGCCGGGCGGATGGCGCTCAGGGTGTCGTCGTAGGACGAGGCCGGGCGGTGCGGAATCCCCGATATGCTTTCGAGCCGTCTTATGGCCTGCTCACGGCTTGGCCAGCTCACCCGCACAAGCGGGATGAATGACAGCAGGAGGGCGAATGCAAACAAACCCAAGATGATTTTGTGCGCCAATGCCGGCAAGAGCGGCCAAGCGCCCAAGAGCGACACGAGCAGGAATATGCCAACGACCACCAGCGGTGGCCACAACCGCGGCCAGATGCGCTCGAACGCCAACGCCCAGCGGCTCAGCACAATCTTGCGCTCGAGCGCATCGCGGCGTTTGCGCCGAAGACGCGCGTTCATGCGCGTATCACGTGCATAAGACGAAGAGGTTTCGTGGTTCGTTGCCATCTACCAAGCCTAACACGCTCTCGCTATAGTCGCTTCAAGATCACGCGCTGAGCAGTCGTAGTTGCGGAACCTTGCCGAACAACATGGCCGCATGACGGCCAGCGAAATCAACCCGACCGGCACGCAATCAGCATACGCGGCTGTGGCGACTTGTCGATCACGATTTGGAGAGCCAGGGGGCAAGCCGATCGAGGCCAATCAAGTCTTCATAGGTGGTTCTCGGACGGACCACGGCAAATTCCGCACCGTTTACCAGAATTTCAGGCACCAACAGGCGCGAGTTGTAGGTGCCCGACTGGACGGCGCCATAGGCGCCAGCAGTCATAACGGCAATGCGGGCGCCAGGTTCCAGCGGCGGCATGGGGCGGGCGCGGGCGATGTAGTCGCCAGTCTCGCAAACCGGTCCCACAACGTCGGTTGGCACAAGCTCTTGGGCACGAGCGGCTTCATCGATTGGCCAGATTTCGTGATGGGCCTCATAGAGCGTCGGGCGGATGAGGTCGTTCATGGCCGCATCGACGATCAGAAAGGTCTTGCCGTCGCCCGGCTTAGAATAAATGACTTCCGTAACCAAAATACCGGCATTTCCGGCGATCATGCGCCCCGGCTCAAAAGCCAATCGGACTTCGAGATCACCGAGCGTCTCATGCACGACGGCTGCGTATTCGCTCGGATGGGGCGGGATATCATTGGTGCCGCGATAGGGCACGCCGAGCCCGCCGCCGAGATCGACATGGGAAATGTCGTGACCCGCGGCGCGCAGCTGAACGACAAGCTTGCGCAGGAGTGTAAATGCCCGGCGGTAGGGTTCGAGATCGGTCAGCTGGCTGCCGATGTGCATATGGACGCCAGCGGCGTCGAGGCCCTGCATTTCAGCAGCAAGCGCGTAGAGCCGCAGCGCTTCGCCATAGGCCACGCCAAATTTGTTCTCGGCCTTGCCCGTGGCGATTTTCTCATGGGTCTTGGGATCGACGTCGGGATTGACGCGGAGCGCGATCCGGGCGACCCGCCCATGTTCTACCGCCACTTCGTTCAGGGCCAGGAGTTCGGGCTCTGATTCAACATTGAAGCTGTGTATGCCGACGTCCAGGGCATAGGCCATTTCCGAGCGCTGTTTGCCGATGCCGGCGAAGATAATCTTGTCAGCCGGTACGCCAGCGGCCAGCGCTCGCCTCAACTCGCCCTCGGAGACAACGTCCATGCCAGCGCCTAGTGCCGCGAGGGTGGCGATGACGGCCTGATTGGAGTTGGCTTTGACGGAATAGCAAACCAGTGGGCGAAGTTCGCCAAACGCGTCTGCGAAGACTTTGTAGTGGCGCTCCAAAGTGGCGGTGGAATAGCAGTAAAACGGCGTGCCAACCGCATCGGCAAGGGTCGCCAAGTTCACGCCCTCGGCATGGAGGACGCCGTCTGTGTAGTCAAAGTGGTGCATTTCGCCAGGCCGTTTTTAGGCTCGATACGACGACATTTCGGGTTTGCGACGCCGCCGGCCTATTGATGCCCGTATTCTTGACCGGAATCCAGTGCTTTACAGAGCGTCGAGGTTGCCGCGGACTGGTGGGTTCACTGCAGGCAATATTTTGATGGAAACAGTCGCGAATGCCGGAATGGCAACCGCCGCTATTCGAGCAACCCGTCGAGAATGGTCGGCTCATGGGGCCGATTGTTCGACTGATCGGGCGGCGCGGCCTCGTTGACGGCACCCGGCGGTGGCTCCAACGGTCCCCTCACGCCACAGGCCGCGACACCAACGGTGAGCAGCAGCGTTGCCAAAACAATTTGGATGCGGCGCCCCATGCACCTGACCTCGCAAAAAGCCCAAAAAGACCGCAGCGATTGGCCGAACTCAGCCCAATATTGCTCGTTCTAGCGCGCGCTCTGCTCTTTCTCCAACCGCTTTATCCATCGGCGTGCCATTTTCCGAACGTTCTGTGGCGCAGTTCCACCATAACTGGTGCGACTGCGAACCGAGTTCTCTACACTGAGAACCGCGTAAACTTCATCCGTGATGCGCCCGTCGACCGCGGTCATGACCGCCAACGGCAGCTCATGCAGCGCCAGTTTGCGGGCCTCGGCTTCCGAAACGATCTCGCCGGTGACGTGATGTGCTTCACGAAACGGCATGCCGAGTGCGCGGACCAGCCAATCGGCCAGATCGGTCGCGGTGGAATAGCCTCGCGCCGCGCTCTGGCGCAGCTTGTCGACGTTCGGCTCCATATCCGCCACCATACCGGTCATTGCGGCGAGCATGAGGACGAAACTGTCGAGGGCATCGAATGTGACCTCCTTGTCTTCCTGCATGTCCTTGGAATAGGCCAGCGGCAGTCCTTTCATAACCGTCAGCAAGCTGTTGAATCCGGCAGCGACGCGGCCAACCTTGGCGCGCACCAATTCGGCGGCATCGGGGTTGCGTTTTTGCGGCATGATGGACGAGCCGGTGGTGAACTTGTCCGATAGCGTGATGAATGCGAACTCGGCCGAGGCCCAAATGACGATCTCCTCGGCCATCCGGGTCAAATGCATGGCCGATATCGCGGCCGCGGCAAGGGTCTCGAGAACAAAGTCACGGTCGGCGACCGCGTCAAGCGAATTGGCGCTTGGACGGTCAAATCCTAACGCCGCGGAGGTCGCCTTGCGGTCGATGGGAAACGAGGTGCCGGCAAGGGCGGCGGTTCCGAGCGGGCATTCGTTCAATCGCTTGCGCGCATCGGTAAAACGGCTGCGGTCGCGCGTGAGCATTTCGACGTAGGCCAGACAGTGATGACCGAATGTGACGGGCTGAGCGGTCTGCAAATGAGTAAAGCCCGGCATCACCGTCTCGGCGTGGGCGAGCGCCTTCGTGCTCAATTCCGTTTGCAGTGCAGCAAGGCCGGCGTCGATCTGATCGATGGCATCGCGAATATAGAGGCGAAAGTCGGTGGCGACCTGGTCGTTGCGCGAGCGGGCGGTGTGAAGCTTGCCGGCGACTGGGCCGATCAGCTCGACCAGGCGCGCCTCAATGTTCATATGAACGTCTTCCAGTGCACGCGAGAAAGTGAACGCGCCGGCCTCGATTTCCGTGCGAATATTCTCTAAACCCGCAATGATCTTCTTGGCATCGGTCCTTGTTAGGATGCCAGTCTCGGCCAACATACTGACGTGGGCAATGGAACCGGCGATATCTTGCGGCGCCATGCGCTTGTCGAAATCTATGGAGGCATTGATTTCCTCCATGATGGCGGCGGGCCCGCCGGAAAACCGGCCGCCCCACATGGCATTGGATTGCGCGGATTTGTTTGAACGTTCGACTTTCATTACGGAGCACCACGTCACATGACAGGGAAAACAAGCCTTACCACGTATTTCGCGGCGGCATTGCTCGCGGGAGCTGCAGGGATTGGCGCCGTATACGTGAGTTCGGGCGGCGATAGCAATGCCGAACCGAGCGAAACAGCAACCACGCGCAAGCCTTCCGACGACCCAAGCCAAACGAGGGGC
>JAUVMS010000368.1 GCA_030600135.1 Hyphomicrobiales bacterium
CTTGTCGGTTTGATCCGCCGCTATTGACGAGATACCTGTTGGCGTGTCGGTGGTTTGATCCGCGACTTGGGGCTGCTCGCGGACGTGGGCGCGACTTGCTTGGTGCCTGGAGTGGACTGGCTCCACGGTCGTTTTCCGCGTCTTTGGGCGACGGTCTGGACGCGAATATTTCCGTCGCTAATCGTGATGGCGTGAGCACCGTTCTTCGTGACATCTCTTAGGTCGATCACCAAGCGTGCCGATGGACAGGGTTTGGCTTGCGGTATCGCCATGACAACAATGTCGGCAACGCGGCAATCCTCGTCGATGGCGGCGGGTGTTTTGGCGTAGGCTAGCTTCAGGCCCTTGACGTTTGCGGTGCATCCTCTGGCGTCGCAGCGAAATCCCCTGCTCGTTGCTACCTCGCGTGGCTGGCGGCCATCACCATCGGCCTCAAGCCACATGGCGAGGCTGTAGTTTCGGCCACGCTTGGCGAGCGAGGAGAGCTTGCCGTCATGCAATCGAATGGCGATGGGATGGCCTGAACGGGCGATGTAGATGTCAGGTTGCTCATACGAGGTCGCTAGTGCCAGGCCGAGGCCGATCATCACCAGCCCGACGAGCCGCCAACGCCTCGTCCAAATACATAACCAGCAAGCGCCAACCGTGATCAACAGCAAGGCCGGTGTGGCAAACTGTGGCACGAAACGAACAGCGCCTGCCTGAGCGGCAACTTGCGCGGCAATTGCCAGGACGATTTCGATTGTTGCGCCAAGCAGTGTGAGCGGGGCAAGTTCGAGCCCGAACGGCATCGAGATCAAAGAGACGAGAGCTAATGGCAGAACCGCTAGTGAAACCAACGGCACGACCAGAAGATTTGCAACAAGTCCGTACTGACTGATTTTGTTGAAGTGAAAGGCTGCAAATGGTGCGACAGCGACGCTGGCAATGACCGTCGTCGTGGCGATGCCCAACAGAAAGAACAAAAGTCTGACCGGAAATCCTCGTGACATGCCAGGGCCAACGCGGTCGCGCGCACGCGCCCACTCATAGAAAGCGACCAACGCGGTCACGGCCGCAAAAGACATTTGAAAGCCGACGTTGAGCAGGCTTTCTGGTGACAAGACCAGCACGACCAAAGCGGCGAGCGCGAGATTCCTTAACGAGATTGCCGGGCGCCCGAGCATCATTGCCAAGAACATCAAGGCAATCATCACGAATGCACGCTGCGTCGCCAACGAGGCGCCTGAAATCAAGAGATAGAACGAGGCACCGAGGAGCGCGATGGCGGCGGCCCACGACTTGATCGGAAATCTGAGCGCGATGGCGGGGATGGCGGCCAGCGCCAGGCGCACGATGTAGAACAATGCGCCGGCCATGACCGCCATGTGAAGCCCGGAAATGGCAAGGATGTGGGCAAGGCCGGCATCGCGAAGGCTGGTGAATGTCGCGTCCGGGATGGCACCACGGTCGCCGGTGACGAGTGCGGCAGCCACGGCGCCAGATGTCGACGGCAAGACCGTGGCAATGCGTTCGGTGATGTGTTGGCGCAATCGCTCGATGGCCGATTTCAACGAGACATCGAGAGGTCGCTTGCCTGGAATTGTGACCGCCTTCGGCTTTGAAATGGCAAAGCCGACGCCGCCTATCTGTTCAAACCAGGCTCTGCGCGCAAAGTCATAGCCGCCTGGAAGGGCCGGTTGTGGTGGCGCACGCAAAATGGCCCTAATGGCTATGGCATTGCCCGGGGCAAGAGACGTGGTGGCGCTGGGCGTCGTGATCCGCAGCCGTCGGGGTGTGGCTGAGCGGTCCAATCCGTCGATCGAGGACACGCGCATGAATAAGCGGTGGCCGCGGCTCTGCAAGCGTTCAACACGTTCGACCCATCCTGCAACCTGCATCGCTCGGCCTTGATCGGCGATAACCGGTGCAGCAATCCAGCTTGTGCGCGCCTTGGCCGCCGCAAATCCAAGGGCCAGGCACAAAATGGCGCCGGCTACGGCGGTTTCGATGACGCCGCGTCGCAGTGTCAGTTTCAACGCGAACGCTGTGAGCATGAAGGCGGCGGCGGTGAGCACATTGGGCTCGGTCGGCAGGGCGAAATAGGCGCCAATCCCCGCGCCGAAAAAAACAGGCGTCCACAGGAACCAGCGTCCCCGCTCGGCTTCAAGCTGGTGGGCAAAACGGGACAGCGGCTGGTTGAGCGAGCCAGGCGGCAGGCTCGGGCGTGAGAGACCACTATTGTGATCAATCGCTTCGAGGCTTTGACTGTGGTCCCTAACAGCCATGATACGCAGACCGGAACCCGGCAGCCGGATCGAACCCGACGCGGTCCCGATGTCCCCTCCCCTTAACTAGACCTCGTGGCTGTGCTAGATGAGCCGCGAGGCTGATCAGCCATCATCTCACAAGAATGAACCGAAAGACGAGCCCTATGACCACGAAGGTTGTGACACGGTTTGCGCCTTCACCGACCGGATTTCTGCATATCGGTGGCGCACGCACCGCCCTCTTCAACTGGCTCTATGCCAAGGCCAACGGCGGAACTTTTCTGCTCAGGATCGAGGACACCGATCGTGCGCGTTCGAGCAAGGAGGCGGTTGAGGCTATCTTGGAGGGGCTTGAGTGGCTGGGGCTCGATTGGGATGGCGAACCGATTTATCAACACACTCGGGCCGAACGCCACCGCGAGGTCGCCGGCGAATTGCTCGACAAGGGCTTGGCGTATCGCTGCTACTGTAGCCCTGAAGAACTCGCGGCCATGCGCGAGCGCGCCCGCGCCGAAGGGCGTCCACCCATTTACGACGGCACCTGGCGGGACCGTGGTGTGGGCGAGGCTCCTGAGGGCGTGGCTCCGGCCATTCGCCTCAAGGCGGCGCGCGACGGCGAAACCATCATTGATGATGAAGTCCAGGGCCGCGTGGTGTTCCAGAACAACGTGCTCGACGATCTCATACTGCTCAGAAGCGATGGCTCGCCCACCTACATGCTCTCGGTCGTGGTCGATGATCATGACATGGGCATCACCCACGTGGTGCGTGGCGACGACCATTTGACCAACGCGGCGCGGCAATCGCAATTATTTGAAGCCATGGGCTGGCAGCGGCCGATCTTTGCACATGTTCCGCTCATTCATGGCCCGGATGGCGCCAAACTCTCCAAGCGCCATGGTTCGCTTGGTGTCGAATCCTATCGCGCCATGGGCTATTTGCCCGCGGCGTTGCGCAACTATTTGGTGCGTTTGGGCTGGAGCCACGGCGATGACGAGATTTTCACGACAGAGCAGATCATCGCGTGGTTTGATTTCGCTGGAATAGGCCGCTCGCCCGCGCGTTTCGACTTCAAAAAGCTGGAAAACCTCAACGGTCACTACATTCGGGAGAACTCAGATCAATCGCTGATCGCGCAGATCAAGCGTGGGCTGGGCGAGTTCGAGAGCGACGCTGGTTTGCCGCAATCGTTAACCGATGGGCAATGGTTGCAGCTTGAAGCCGCCATGCCCGGCCTCAAGGAACGCGCGCGCACGCTGGTCGAGCTTATGGAGAGCGCCGGTTACCTTTGGGCCAAGCGCCCCTTGACGCTCGATGGCAAGGCCGCGAAGCTGCTCGATGAGGCTGGACGAAATGTTCTTGCCGGTGTGTTACCACGCCTAGAGGCCGTCAATCCGTGGGTGTCGGACGAGTTGGAGGCTGCGGTGCGTGGATTCGCAGAGGATGAGGCGCTCAAACTCGGTAAAGTCGCGCAACCTTTGCGAGCAGCACTAACCGGAACCACAACGTCTCCTGGTATTTTCGATGTGCTCGAGGTGTTGGGTCGCGAGGAGTCGCTTGCCCGTGTGGCGGATCAGGTCGCTCGTGAAACGGCTTGAGCACACTTGCCCGCAAGAACGCATCTCGGCCTATTGGACGCCTTGCCGCAGTGCAGCAAAGCGGATACATCCTTGTGTGCGAACAAATTATTAGCACGCCGCTAGACGCTGCCTATTTTTTGGGCAGCTGAGTGTAGCATCAGATAGGAGGAGACTCGATGAGCAATTCCAACATTGCCGCTGGTGCCAACCTCGCAGGGCACAACCAGTCCAAAGCGACACTGACAATCGATGGGGAATCTTTCGATTTGCCAGTACGTGGCGGAACGTTGGGGCCCGATGTGCTTGATGTTCTTCGACTTTATCGAGAGACTGGGCGTTTCACCTACGATCCCGGTTATACCTCAACGGCCAGCTGTGAGTCTCAAATCACCTTTATCGATGGCGATAAAGGTCAGTTGCTTTATCGCGGTTATGCAATCGATCAGCTTGCTGAAGAAGGTAATTTTCTTGAGACATGTTACCTGCTGCTCTACGGCGAATTGCCAAATGCC
>JAUVMS010000240.1 GCA_030600135.1 Hyphomicrobiales bacterium
TACGGGGCACTCCAGCGATCGCCAAAGCGCCGTCACCGTCGTGCCAGTGACGACCGTCCCCGCTGTTCCGCTGCGGGCCCAAAAGATCGCTCGGCAGGAGCCGCGAACATCAACCGGCCCGGTAGAGGCATTCGCAGATGCATGCATTGTGCGGCGTCAGCGCTCGGAAGTCGTTGCGCGCGATTTGTACGACGCCTTCGCCGAATGGGCTACGGCCAACGGGTTGGGTGAGATCACGCCCGTTGCTTTTGGCCGGGCCATGACCAAGCTTGGCTATCGCAAGGAAAAGCGTGGTGGCGTGGTGCGGTACTTGGGCGTGACGCTTGAGAAGACGAGTGAAGACAAACGGTTGGGGCACGTGGCCGACGGCTTGCTTGAGCGCGCAGCGGCTGTTCACTGATCATCCAATGAAATCAGCGAAGCTACGGAAGCAAGACTTGTTAGCAAGACGGAATTGCAAAGAGCCCAGGATTTGAATGCGCATCAAGCATTCCAATCAGAGTATATCACCAAGCCAGCAGAAATTGAGCGTTCGGACTATCCCGCGCTCAAGTATGCACCGCCGTTTCGTTGGGAAAAAGAAGAGTCGTCGCCAAGGCCGCGGAATTCCCGTAACTCTAATCCCGCGCTCAAGTAAGCCCCCGCTAACCATCTGCTGGGACGTAGTTTAAATCAAGGCGAGCGCACCGCCTCTCGCCTGCAGGCATCGTGGTCGGCCATGCGCCGACACTAGATCTTTTGATTATATTCCCCGATCTCCGGGATTGTTGCCAGGTGGTCGTCGATCTCTTTGAAAATCGCGTGCATATTGGCTTCCGACGTCGGGCTTTCGACGACGACCACCAGTTCCGGCTTGTTGGAAGAGGCACGCACGAGCCCCCAGGTCCCGTCTTCGAGCACGATGCGAATGCCGTTGACCGTTAGCACGTCGACAATTTTCTGCCCCGCCAACGAGGCGCCGTTGGCTGCGACGCCTCTAAAATGTTCGACCACTCGCTCGACCACACCGTACTTCTTTTCGTCATCGCAATGTGGCGACATGGTTGGCGACTGCCACGTCTTGGGCAGCGCATTGCGCAACTCCGCCATCGACTTGTCCGGATTGCGGTCGAGCATGTCGCATACCGCGATGGCCGCCACGAGCCCGTCGTCATAGCCGCGCCCGAGTGGGGGAGAGAAAAAGAAGTGGCCCGACTTCTCAAACCCTACCAGCGTCCCATGCTCGTAATTGTAGCGCTTGATGTAGGAGTGCCCTGTTTTCCAATAGGCGGTCTCGGCGCCGTTGGCCTTCAGGACCGGATCGGTCATGAAGAGCCCGGTCGACTTGACATCGACGACGAACTTGGCTCCCGGGTACTGGCCTGAGATATCACGCGCGAGCATGACACCCACCTTGTCGGCGAAAATTGGCTCTCCTTCGTTGTCGACAACGCCGCAGCGATCACCATCTCCGTCGAAGGCGAGGCCGACGTCGGCGCCCGTCTCCAAGACCTTGTCGCGGAGGGCGTCGAGCATCGCGAGGTCTTCCGGATTCGGGTTGTAGCGCGGAAACGAATGGTCCAGCTCGCAATCGAGCGCGATAACCTCGCAGCCGATTTTTTCCATAATTTCCGGTGCAAAAGCGCCGGCCGTCCCGTTGCCACAGGCGACAACCGCTTTGATGCGGCGACCAATCGTCGGGCGGTCGAGCAAAGACGCGCCATAGCGTTCGGCCAAGTCCGATACCCAAACGAGCCGCCCACCTCCCGGCATCGGTAGATCGCCGGAGAGCACGATCTCCTTCAGCTCTGACATGTCATCGGGCCCTAGCGTCAGGGGACGGTCCAGGCCGATCTTGATGCCGGTCCAGCCATTGTCATTGTGGCTGGCCGTCACCATTGCGACCCCCTCCACATCAAGCTCGAACTGCGCAAAATAAGCCATGGGAGAGAGCGCAAGCCCGATGTCGTGGACTTCGACACCACCGGCAAGCAGGCCTGACACCAGGGAATTCTTGATCGCACTGGAATAGGACCGATAGTCGTGACCGACGACGATGCGCTTGGGTACGGCGCGACGCTCGAAGAGCCGCGCCAGCCCTATGCCCACCGCCTGAATGCCCATGAGATTGATTTCATTGGGAAAGAGCCAACGGGCATCGTATTCACGAAAGCCCGTGGGCTTGATCAACGGCAAGCGTTCGAAATCAGCAGAGTTGGGCGTCAGGTCTTGTCTCGGCTTGGCAAACATGGAGCCCTCGTCAGATTAGGCAAAGCTGAACCACCGGTTTCCAATATTGGGACCGTCGCCAATGCAATGGTCTCGGTATACTTACATTGTCGCCGCGCGGCTAGTTAACAAGTTCGAGCTCTCGTCCGCGAATATTGACGCGCTTGAGCCGCTTGAGGAATTCCATGCCAACCAACGTCGTGTGAAGCATTCCTGGCGGTGTGATCAAGGCATCGACGTCGTGAACCACAATCTCACCGATGCGCACCTTGCGCAACACAACGGGCGCGTTCAGCGAAATCCCGTTGGCGGTACGTACCTTTATGGTGAATTCGCTCTGGCGCGGCCTTAGACCGATCGCGGCCGCCGCCTCGTAGGGAATGGCGACGAATGTGGCGCCCGTATCGACGAGTGAGTTGACCGGTCGACCGTTGATGTAAGCCTTGACGTGGAACATGTTGTTGCGATCGGCACGTAAGAAGATCCGCCGCCCCTTGCCGACCATCGCCTCGCCACGCTGGAGATCCGGTTCCTGATGAGCTTCAACCACGCGCATCGCGAGTTCTGCGCCGTTCTCGTTTGCGCTCCTGGTAAAGCTGGCGATGCCCCTGGAAATATTTTCGGAATAGAACAGCGAGAGGGCGACCACGACACCACCTGCGACCCAGGCAAGTCCCTCTTTGAACAGACCCCGAAATCCTGTTGATGACGCCATTGCAGCCTGACCGCCCAGTAACACGAACAAACTTGCGCGCAGCGCGACGACGAGACAGACCCACGACAGATCAGCTGCGCAGTGTCAGGAAATTCCCCGAGAACTCATAAGAGCGCAATCGGCTTAAGAAACTCATACCGAGCAGGCTCTGGTGCAATGCACCGGGCTTGGCGATCAGGGCCTCAACTTGGCGCACGCCGACCGGCCCAATCGAAATCGTCGGCAATCGTACGTGTGCCGCGTAGGAGGTTCCGTTTGCCGTTTGCACGGGTACCGAGTAGCGCAGCGCACTCAAATCGATTCCGAGCCGACGCGCATCCTCTTGGCGCAGCACCACCGTCGACGCACCGGTGTCGACGATCATCATAATGTCTGTGTTGTTGATCTGGGCGCGGGCTATGAAATGACCGTCTGAGCGCTTGCGAATACGCACCGCGCGCTCACCCTCGACAATATCACTTACGTTCAACTGTGTCCCGGGCGGCAACAATTCGCCAGCTACGCGATCGGCCACGATCGCCAGTTCCTGGCGAAAGCTGTAGAGCGCCACCAAGACCAGGGCGAACCCGGCCCAAATCGCTAGGTCGCGTACGGCCGCGGCATAGCGACCGCTATATCTCCGCAACAGGGGAAAACCAAGATAGATCAACAGCGCCAGGCTTGCCGTTATTGCGGCAAAGTCAATCGCGTCGAGCCCAGCGACGGTCCCGGCATCGTGGCGCAGAACCAGCGCTAACCCCGCGACGATGAGCATCGAAAGGGCGATCCAAGCACCCAATCCACTTTCTCCTTCATTGTGATCAGCAAACGCGTCAATGACTTATGTAGAGAGCGGGTACGACATTGACAACGCGGGAGCGACGATCGCTGAGGAAAACCCGTCTGGACGTTCGCCTAGAATTCCGTGAAATGCAGGTGGGCTGATAATGTTACGCCGTCTCGGCCACCGCTCGTGCGTGTTCACCCGGCATTTGCGGCGGGACCGGCGCAGTCGCGTTGCGATGCCGCTCAGCCCCGAGTGGTTGCAGCGGCTGCAGGGCCTTCAGGGACCGGTTGGCCGGGAGCGTAACAATGGCTTCGGTCCCGCGCCGGAGCTTGCTGCGAAGCTCGAACGTCCCATTGTGAAGCTCAACCAAACTCTTGACGATTGGCAGCCCGAGCCCGGTTCCGCCCTCGGCCGACTGATGCGCAAGCGAACCCTGCCCAAACGCCTGCATGACCCTCGGTAGCTCCTCCTTGGAGATACCCGGTCCGTTATCCTTGATGATCAATCGCTGCCCACCGTCATGGGCGGCCTCAAGGCGAATCTCAACAAGCCCGCCGTTGGGCGTGAACTTAATCGCATTGGTCAGCAGGTTGAGGCACACTTGCCGCAGCGCCCTCGGGTCCACCCAGACCTGTGGCAGCGAGCGGTCGACAGTCTCAACCAGGCGCAGATTCTTGCTCTCGAGACGCAGCCTTAACAGCCGATGACAATCCTCCGCGATGTCGACAAAGAAGACCGCCTCCTCGTGAAGATCGTGCCGCCCGGCCTCGATACGTGACAAATCGAGGATTTCGTTGATGAGATGCAAGAGATGGCTCCCGCTCGAATGAATGTTCTCACAATATTCCTTGTAAGTCGGGTTCGAGACAGGCCCCATGATTTCGCTCTTCATGACCTCGGAAAACCCGAGAATGGCGTTGAGCGGGGTGCGCAACTCGTGGCTCATGGTCGCCAGGAAACGTGATTTCGCCGTGTTGGCTTCCTCGGCCCGGCGCCGTGCCTCGTCCGAAATCGACTTGGCTCCCTCGAGTTCTGCAACGAGCGAGCTTTTCTCCGCGCGAAACTCGAGCATTGCCATCACCGTCGCATTGAGCCCTTTGGCTAGGAACACGAAATAAATGTGCAGGCCGACAGCCATGGAGGCCATTGCCCAGTAAAACGGGTCGTCCAGAAGAATGAACCGAGCCACCAATACCGCGGTCATCGGGACGGTTCCGGCATAAACCACAGGCATGACTGTGGAGGCAAACATCAGCCGAATTGTGAGTGCGACGATGAGTGCCGCAAACATGAAAATATGGCCTGTCGGATCGGTCGGATGCAGCCCGACCAAGACAACGCCCGCCCAACTTAGTCCGTACAGCAGTTCGGCAATGATCAGTGTTTTGGTCCAATCCTCGAGATTGACCTCATTTGCCGGTGTGCGAATGAAGCGCCTGCAATGGATGATCAGCATCGTCCGCGCGATGAACAGAACGGCAAGCCAACCGAGCACCTCTTCAACCGGCGCCCAAAACATCGAGGCAAGCGCGACGATGATTGCGAGCAGCGGTATGGTCACCATTGCTCCCAACTCGTTTCGCACGAAAATTGACAACAATTCGTATTGGAATTCGGGCTTGGCGTCGTATCCGTGGGCCAGCCGCTCGCGAGCCTCGCGAATGTGCGGGCTCAAGTTATGCCTGCGATTGGTGCGCGCAGCGCCCTGCGAACGCTCATCGGCTTCGTTGACTGACCGCATATACGTACTTCAACTATCTGATGCCGGATAGAACCCGACAAATCACCCAACTCAACTGGCCCACCCTGCAATGAGCCCGACCACGCCTTCTCAAATCCAATTGTTGTTGGCAACTCCTAACGAGCCGTTTACGAGCGCGTGAAAACTGATCGAATGGCAGGTGATGTCGGGAAATACTTTCAATCGCTTGATGATAGTGTTGGCGTTGGTATTGATCGTCGTCATTTGGTTCGACGACCGTGGCTTGCCAGATGAGGTTTCCGGCCGCGCCAAAACCATTGATGGTGATAGCTTGGTCGTCGGCGGCGAGGAAATCAGGCTCGTCGGCATCGACGCCCCGGAGGCTCGCCAAATGTGTGAGCGCAATGGCAGGGAGTGGGCCTGCGGCAGAGAGGCGGCGCGGCGGTTGAGGGGCCTCATCGCGCGGCGCAGCGTCACCTGTGAAATCGAGGACATCGA
>JAUVMS010000076.1 GCA_030600135.1 Hyphomicrobiales bacterium
ATGATACTTGGACAAGTGAAATCTTTGGGCCGTTCAGCTGAGAGGCCCGAGGGGACTTCGTGCTTGAGAGAGGGCGTATATTGGGCGGGGGGGCAGGCAGTGTGCCGCCGGCAGCTATGAATTGTCGGGCGAGCATGTCGGTGCCGAATTCCAGGTGCACTACTATGGCCCACCACGTACCATGTTTGGTGAAGCCGTTTGTGAGCAAGCTCGAAGATCGAATTCATGAAGGCGTCATCGACGGTACAATCGTTCGTCCGGAAAATTCGAAGTACGATGTGTTGATCCGTCTAACCAAGAGAATGGAATTGCCTGAACATTAGATTTTGGGTGACCGGCGATCTATCAATCTCGAGCCTGACGCGCGCATCAAAAGTCCGGTTGGGTTAGCGAACGTTGAGCACGCTCACCTCAGATTGCCCCATAATGTCAAACGCCACGCTTCCGGCGATAAATCTCGTAAGCTTCGATTTTCCGGAATCCGCGACGACAATGACGGAATGTGACCGACCGCTATCGAGGACTGTCGAGACAGGGTCGCCGATGATGACTTCCGCATCCTGGGTCGTAATGCCCTTTTCCGCGAGTTCCGAGGCCAACCGTGCGACTTTGCGCTCCAGGTATTCCGCAGAGGTATCGACAGGAGCTGCTGCGAGAATACTGACTGGTTCGGCGCTGAAGTGCGCTAACACCGCAGCCTGTTTTAGTGCTTCGTGCGAACGATCGCTACCGTCGGTGCAAAGCAGATAGCCCTTGCCGTTTGGATTGCCACGAACTGTCATCACCGAACAGGGGGCGAGCATGGCGATCTTTTGCACCGAACTCGGCTTGATGAACGATCGCAACTCACCGCGCCAACGCTTGGGCGGTCCCATGATGATCAGATTATAGGGACCGAGCTCGTATTGATCGAGAATGCCGCTGGAGACGTCCGGCGCGGTCTTGAGTTTGAGCACGACGCTCTTGCCAGATATTGAGCGATATTCGACCTTGTTGTCGCCAAGCGGATCACCGAGAACATCGGTGTGATCGATCATTTCATCCCAATCGTCGCCTAGAATGTTGTCCTCCATGAGCATTTCTAGACCGCGATTGAGGTATTGGATTCCTGGTAGTTCCAGCCCCCATTCCAACATGTTCTGGCGCGCCACGCGGATCTGCAGGCCACCGGAATT
The DNA here is from genome assembly GCA_030600135.1 of Hyphomicrobiales bacterium. Lineage (GTDB taxonomy): Bacteria > Pseudomonadota > Alphaproteobacteria > Rhizobiales > JAUVMS01 > JAUVMS01. The sequence goes on from JAUVMS010000076.1 coordinate 1,176, forward strand.
GAGACCTTGATCGATCTTTCGGACGTAAAGAAGGATGATGTCGCAACTCTCGTCCTTGCCGATCTCGGAGGCGATCTTGACGGCCTCATAGGAGGGGTCGGTGCCGTTGACGCAAACCAGGATGCGAAATCGCTGGCGTCGGCGCGCACGAAGCTCCGCGAGCTTCAGCTCTTGCTCACGAGCACGTCGAAATGCGGATGTCTTGAGGGTAATCATCTTCAAGCCCCGATGAGCGGCCAGTACAACGCCGCTGCAAGCAATACCAGGATCGTTGAGATAATGACCATACGCCATCCGACCTTTAAGAAGTCAGCCGGCCTAAGATAGCCCGCCGCGAATACGATGGTACAGGCTGGCGTGCCGACCACCGTCAAGTAGGCGAACGCGGAAGAAATGGCAGTGATGAATCCGATGACGATGGGGCTTTCCCCTGCGACGACGGCCATTTTGAGCACGATGGGCCCGAGGACTGCAACAGCCGCTCCGTTGGACATCGTGTTGGTCACAAAGGTGGTCAGCAGCGAGACTGCGACCCATAACCCCATCCCGACATTCGCACCGATCAGCGTCAGCATGCCAATGAAGTTTTCCGCGACCCACTGCGCTCCACCGGTCTCCTTCATCTGGACGCCGAGCGAGATTGCGGCTGCATAGAGCAACACCACGCCCCAGTTCACGCCCGAGTTCAGATCCTCCCATTTGACAAGTCCGCCAACTAGAAATGCAGCAGCGCCCAAAATCGCGACAGTCCCCATGCCCAAATCCGCGGAGTAAAAGATCCAACCAATCAGAACGAGTAGGAACAAAAGGATCGCCAGAAAATTGTCCGGCGTCATGGGACCCTGCATCTGGACCTGGCGGCGCAGCTTGACGACCGCCCGCGAGAGATCATGGTACTCTGGCTTGAATGTGTGCAGGAGCACCAGCGTCACCAAAGGCAGTTGCAGCAGGAATATCGGATAGGCGTATGCCATCCATGTCAGGTAGTCGATCAGGAAGCGGTGGGTTTCCGGATTGGTCGGATCGTAGAAGAATTCCTTCCAATAGCCGATCATAATGGCATTGCGTGCACCGCCCGACGGCGTGCCGATGCCGGCGACGGCACAACCGTAGGCGATCGAGAGCAGGATGACGGCAGCAAGGCCGCGCACCTGTTTGCGGTCCTCCGAGGTCAAGGTGATGAGCGTGATGCCGACGGGCAGCATCATTGCGGCTACGGTATGCTCGCCGACGAAAGACGCCAGCAACCCGGAGACGACCGAGATGCCGAAGCATATGCGCGAGGTCTTTGTGCCCGTCGTCTTGACGATGAGCCAAGCGATGCGCTGGTCGAGTTTTTGGCGCACGACCGCGACCGCAAGCATCAGCGAGCCCATGATGAACAAAACGGAATCCGTCATCAGGCTCCTGGCCACCTGCGTCGAGTTGATGCCGAGCAGTATGACTTGTCCGGCGATGATGAGGAGCGCCACCGTCGGCAAGGGTACAGGCTCGGTAACAAACAGGATGGTTGCCACGACGGACATCGTCAGGACAATCATGGCTTCGCGTGACAGACCCTCGGGCGTAGGTAGGCTGAGCAAGATTGCGCCAACAATCAGCGCGCCGAAAAACCAACGCTTCTCCCAAAAATAGTAGAGGTTGAGCTGTGCTCGAATGATCAGTAGGCGGCGGTAGCCAACTTTGGATAGACGAACCGACCACGCGCCCGAGGGCTCATAAGCCTGTGGGCCGTCCACGACGAGAGAAAGTTGGCCCACCTGACTAAGCTCCTGAACGTTGCGCTATTATTGCCGATCGTGATTGCGGTTTGAGGACATCAATCGGAACCGAAGTGTACACGCTGGATTATCCATTGACTAGAAGGCGTGTCGCGGATGGCTGGTGCTGGCGCGCCTCACCGGGACTCACACAGGGGCCGATGAGGGTAGGGCCCATTGGGCGCAACGGCGGACACGCAGACGCCTCCCTTGGTTCGGGTTGTGTGGTTGGCTTCTGGCCCACGCGGGTGTTGTTCGGCCCTGGCAGGGCTGAACTACGAGCAAATTCGCTCGTGCGGTACTTTTTCCATTAGGCGATTGAACTGGGCGCCGGAGAGATGGACGAGCGTGCGATGATCGCCAGCTTCGAAATAAATGTCCGACAGCCCCTCGAGGCTTTCATCGACCACCGACCTCAATCCATAGGCCGCCCCGATGGGTGGCACAGCACCTGCCTCGCAATCATGGAACAGGTCGCCGATCTCATCTTCGCTCGCCAAGGCGATCGGTTGTTTGAGCCAACGGCCTAACTCCTCCAGCTTAACTTGGCTCGATGTCGGGACAATTGCCAGCAGATAACCCTTCTTGCGCCGAATGACGACACCCTTGGCAAGGCAATCGCCAGGGATTTCGCTCGCCTCGGCGGTTTCTGAAGAACATCCGGTCTTGGTATGCGTGGCAAGATCGTACTCGATGTCTTGGTCATCGAGGTACTGTCGTAGTGTGAGTGCAATACCCATGGCACCTCTCCTTGCTTGCTGTCACCTAAGCGACAGGTCGGCTACCGGACCGGAGACGGTGCTAATCTTGTTGCCGTAGGCCATCACCCAAGGTCTCGGGCCAACGACAGCGCAAGTTCCGTCCAAGCCACCTCATGTCGTCAGGCCGGCAGCTCGTTGAACGTCCCATAACGCTAGTTGTTATTCGCTTGATCCGCAAGTTCTTAGGGGGTGGAATGGGTCGATACATGTTCGTCAAGTGGGGACGGGTCGGCGACATCATGGCGCCGCATTGTGAGCCGTCGGTCGACTATCATCAGCCAGAACGTTTGTCTCCATTCGTCCGCGCACGCCCAGTCGGCGATTGTTTGCGGTGAGTATTGGTCTGCTTGATGTGGTTCTGCGAAGTGTCTTGGGCCGGAATATTGTTCCTGGTATCGATCAAACACCGAAGCCGCGATCCGATCTTAGGGCACAGCGATTGCCGTCGGGGTCGGTGAATTCGGCGGTATCGCCCCAATCGTGGCGGTGGAGTGCAATCTTCACGCCTCTGTTGCGAAGCTCTTTTGCGACTGCTTCGACTTCCGGCACGTTGAAGCGGAACTTAATAGGCGAGTGGTCCATGGTCTTGATGTCCCGGCTCGGCGGGCCACCGACTTCCACCATGAGATAGGCGCCACCGAGATCGAAACACGTGAGCGTTTCGCCGGGCCGATCGAACTGAAACATGAGCGGCAATTGCAGTGCATCGCGGTAAAAGGCAACACAGTCCTGGTATTTGTCGGTATAGAGTATGATACCGGCTTTGGTGCAGTTCATTGCCGTGCTCCTTGCCTGGCGGATTGTTGGTCGGGATCGATGTCGTCCCTCAACAACGGCTATCGGCGCATCCGCTCACCGCTCGGATCGAAAAAGGGCTTGAGTCTGGCTGAGGCGGTATGCGGTTCGAGTGCAATCTCTATGGCGTAGTCCTGCTCCGCGGCTTGTGCTGCCGACATGCCATCGAGCGTAACATAGCCCATGGCGAGTGAGCAACCAAGGGCATGGCCGTAGGCTGCCGACGTGACCTGGCCAACGATTTGGTCGCCTCGAAGAATGGGTTCGCCACCGAGTGGCCAGACATCGGGGTCGCGTAACATAAAGAACATGAAGCGTCGCTTCACACCAGCGGTGCGCTGGGCTTCGACGGTGGCTTGACCGACGAACGGTATCGAGGTGTCTTTGCGAACAGTGAATGCGAGGCCAGCTTCCAGCAGTGTGTCGTCGGGCGTCACGTCGTGGCCCCAGGAGCGGAAACCTTTTTCGATCCGCAAGCTGGTGAGTGCGAATGCGCCGGCGTCGGTGAGGCCGAGATCGGTGCCTGATTCAAGAAGGGTGTCGTAGAGACGGCCGGCATCGGTGGCGGGGGTATACAACTCCCAACCTAACTCGCCAATGTATGAGAGGCGCGCCGCGCGCACCAAGACCGAGCCAAGGCGAAGCTGGCGGAATGAAAAAAGTGGAAATCCGGCAAGGGAAAGGTCTGTGTCGGTGAGGCGCGACAGCAGGGTGTGCGCGTTCGGTCCCATAACGCTCAAGACCGCCAGGTCCTCGGTGTTGTCGTTGACGGTGGCTCGGTGATCGCCGAGGTGCGTCCGGATCCAGTGGGCATCGCGGACCGGTTGAGCGGTGCCGGTGATGATTTGATAGCGATCGGGCGCAAGGCGGAAGACCGTAAAATCGGTCTCGATACCGCCGCGCTCGTTGAGCATGTGGGTGTAAACGACGTTCCCGGGCGGCTTTGCGATGTTGCCAGCGCAGAGCGTCAAGATGACCACTTCAGCATCGGGGCCCTCGATCAGCAGTTTGCCGAACGAGCTTTGATCAAACACCGCAACGCCATTGCGGGCGGCGTGACATTCGCGTGCGACGGCGTCGAACCAGGCAGGTTTGCCAAACGTCAGTGGTGGGTCACGCGGTTCGTCTGAATTGGGAAAGTAATTGGCGCGCTCAAAGCCGAAGCGGACCCCGAAGCAGGCGCCTTTTTTCTGAAGGCGCTCGTAGAGTGGGCCGTTGCGAAGTTTGCGCGCAGTACGGGGTTCGCGGCCAGGATAGTGGATGGCGTAGTGCAGTGCCAGCTCTTCAGGGATGCGCGCTTCAAGGTAGACCTCATTGGATTGGCAGGGGGCGAAGCGGCGGATATCGACCGGCCACATATCGGCAGATGGAGCATCATTGATCACCCAATCGACCAGTGTGCGCCCAGCCCCACCCGCCGAGGCCAGCCCCATGGAATTCATGCCGCAGCCGACGAAAAAGCCGGTGACCTCCGGTGCTTCGCCCAGGAGGAATGCGCCATCGGGGGTAAAGCTCTCAGGGCCGTTGAGGAGCAATTTCGCTTCCGCCGTTTCGAGCGCGGGAATGCGGTGCAAGGCATAGTGCATCATGGGCTCGAAATGGTCCCAGTCCTCGTCCAGAAGCTCGAAGGCGAAATCGTCCCTCAATCGGGTGAGCGGCAAAGGCTTTGGGTCGGGCTCGAAGCAACCGACCAGCAGGCCGCCGACCTCATCGCGAATGTAGAGGTGGCCGTCGTGGTCGGAGAGCGTTGGGAGATGATCGTCGATGCCCTCGATCGGCTTGGAGAGGAGATAAAAATGTTCGCAGGCATAGAGCGGGACCGAGACGCCTGCCAGTTTGCCAACCGCTCTGCCCCAAAGCCCGGCGCAGTTGACAACCTTGTCACTCCTTATGGACCCCAGTGGCGTGGTGACACCGCGCGCACGACCATCTTGAACCTCAATGCCGGTGACGGGGCAATCCTCGAAGATCTGCGCCCCTCGTGATTTTGCCCCCTTGACGAGGGCGAGACAGAGGTCGGATGGGTTGACGCGGCCGTCGCCTGGCGCGTAAACGGCGCCAACGACATCGCTGACGTTGAGGAGAGGCCAAAGTGCTTTCGCCTCTTCGGGGCCGACGACATGTGCCTCGAGCCCGAACAGGCGAGAAAGCGAGGCCTGACGTTTGATGTGGGTGAAGCGATCGGCGTTGGTGGCGATTGAAAGCGAACCCTTGCGGATCCAGCCGGTGGACTGGCCGGTTTCTTGTTCAAGGCGGGCATAGAGGTTTGCCGAATAACGGATCATTTCCGTCAAGTTTCGCGACGAGCGGAGCTGGCGCACCTGAGCAGCCGAATGCCATGTCGTGCCGGATGTGAGCTTGTTGCGCTCCAGCAGGACGGCATCGCGCACACCACGCTCGGTGAGGTGATAGAGTGTCGAGCATCCCATGGCGCCGCCACCGATGACGACGACACTCGCTTCGCTCGGCAAATCCTTGCTCATTAGGGGATCCCCAATGTCTTTATCAGGGAGCGGGCTGAGGCGACCTCTCGGCAAGCCCAAAGGCGGTCTAAGAGATGTTCAGTGTCTGATGCCGACCAGCCGGCATAGGACGTGCAGCCGCGAAACTTGTCGGCGATCTCGCTGTCGTTGAGCGGATTTTGGGGCATGCCTTTGGGCGCGCGAACTTCATTGACGCTGCTCGAGCCGTTGGAAAAGGAAACGGTGAGACGGCAGCCCTCGGGCGCATCCGGATTGTCGGCAAGATCGTCGACTTCGGTCATGTGCACCTTGGCCATCAGGGACACTAACCGTTCGTCCGCTAGGCAATCCGAGTTCAAATGTTCAAGCCCGATCCGGCCGTGTATCGCCATGCAGGCGACCGCGAATGGAAGACTGAATTGGGCCTCTTGCGGGGACGTTGGAGCGTCATAAACGAGGCTTGCCGCGACGACTTGGGAGACCTCGCAGACGACTTGGGAAATTTGCTCGAGCGATGCGGCGGTCTCCTTCATGATCGCCTCGATGGCGTCGGCGGGGGCGTGGGCGGCGGAGCATAGTGGAAAGCGCTTGAAGAAGATTCCGGGATCGATCGACCGCCAAGTGGTTCCGAGGTCGGCAAGGCCCCGCGGGTCGGCAATGCCACCGTTAATGAGCGCTATGTAGCCGCGCGGACTCTCGAAGGCTCCGTGTGGACCGGTGATGCCTTCGGCTGCAGCCAAGGCTGCCGACAACGCGGCGGCGGATGCGCGTCCGGAAAGGAGCGGCTTTGCGTCGGTACCGAACATGGCGCGCATGCCAAAGGCTTCGACGGTTGCCAGGCCAATGGCCGTTGCGGTCTGATCCGCGTCGAGGCCGAGGACGCGTGCGGCGCCAGCAGCGGCGCCTGGCATGCCCATGGTGCCGCTGGTCCACCAGCCTTTGAGGTATTGGGCGTCCGTACCCATGACGGCAATGGCATACGTGGCCTCGAGGGCGGCGATAAAGGCCGTCAGAAACTCCTCACCCGTCGCTCCGGAGATTTCCGCAGCAGCCAACACGGCAGGCAGAGAAATGGCCGATCCGTGCATGATGCCGGTGTAGCTGTTGTCGTCATAGTCGAAGGCGTGGGCGGCCGTGCCGTTGACCAGTGCAGCTCCAACGCCCGACAAGCGCCGGCCGGCGACGGTGCTGCACGGGCCATCACGATACTGGCTCTGGGCCAGATGATTGACCTTGGACAAAAGCGGGTGACGATTGGCGGCAATCATGACGCCGATGGTGTCGATCAGCGAGCGTCGCGCCGCGTGTTGGACGGGTGCGGGGATTTCATCGAGCGAGAGCCCGGCGACCCAGATTGCCAACCGTGATGTTATTCCATCGCCATCCGTCACTTGCATCACCGCGCGGATATCGTGTGCCGCTCCCAATTGTCACTTGGGCCTTGGAGAGTTTCGATCAATGTCATAGGCTTGAAACAAAAGGATCATCAAGCAAAAAATCTGGCGCAATTGGTTCAAGGGCAATCGGAGGGCAAACGTGTCTGACTTGAAGTCGGTCCAGTCAAGGTTGGCGGCGGCATTGCCGAGGTTGAGCACACAACTTCGCCGGGCAGGACGACACCTGCTTGAATATCCAGAGGACGTGGCGATTAAATCGATGAGGCGCTTGGCGCACGATGCCGATGTTTCACCGAGCACCATGGTGCGTTTGGCAAAGGCCGTGGGCTTCAACAGTTATGACGCGCTGCGGGAGGTGTTTCAGGATGCCATTCGCTCGGCGGGCAGCGAATACGCGTCGCGAGCCGAGTGGTTGCAGCAGTTGCCCAAGGGCGGGCGAGCCAACGAGGTCGTCGGCACCATGGCGGAGACGACGTTGGCAAACGTCGAGACGATGTTTCGCGGGCTCGCCACCAAGGATTTGTCGCAAGCTGCCGAGCTCATACGTCGGGCCCGAATGGTCCAGGTGGTGGGCGTCGGGGGTATGCATGCCATTGCGCTCTACTTCTACTATGTGGCGCGAATTATCTTGCCGAACGTGCGCCTAGCAATGCCGGCCACCGGTCGGATCGTGGATGATTTGGTCGATCTGGATTCTCAAGATGTGGTGGTGACATCAGCGTTTTCACCTTACGCCAGCGAGACGGTGAGGGCGGTTGAGTTCGCCGCCCGCCAGGAAGCCAAGATCATCGCCTTGACCGATAGCCGCGCCGCGCCCATTGCTCCGCATGCCGACGTCGTTCTCCTGGTACCAAGCTCGACGCCGCAGGTTTTTCCCTCGCAGGTGGCGACGATCGCCATGATGGAGACATTGCTCGCGTTGATTGTGTCACGAGGTGAGGCCGCGGTAATCTCACGGATCAAGAAGGTTGATGGTTTGAGGCGCCAGGAAGGGGTCTATTGGCAAATGGGGACCGAACGTGGTGGGGCCAAAAGGTGACGATTGTTGGTGGAGGGATAGAACATGGGATCGTCTGTATGAAACGTTTGTTTCATCTCAATTGACAATTGGTGCGTTTGGGCTCTAGCGTGCGAGGCAAGGGGCGTTACGAGCGCCGCGGGCGTGCGTTACGATCCCGTTAAGCCATCACGAGCTGATTGCGAGGGAGGAATATGTTGCATAAAGTTACCACCAGTGTGCTGGCGCTCACCGGCGTCTTGGCGCTCAGCGCGACCGCATACGCCGAGAAATGCAAGAACGAGGTTTGGAATAAAGTCATGGAACGCGGCAAGGTGATTGTCGGCGTAAAGGCCGACTACAAGCCTTGGGGTTTTCGTAGCGTGAGCGGTGGCATCGTAGGTATGGAAATCGACCTGGCCAAAGACGTTGCCGACGCAATGGGCGTCGATCTCGAAGTGGTCGCGGTGCAGTCGTCCAATCGTATGCAGTTCCTCGAACAGGGTAAGGTGGACATGTTCATTGCGACAATGTCCGACCGCGAGGATCGCCGCAAGATCGTCGGCATTACGCAACCGAACTACTATACCTCCGGCACGAATGTTCTGGCACCGAAGGCCGTCGGTATCAAGGATTGGTCTGCACTCAAGGGCAAGCCCGTTTGTGGCAAGCAGGGTGCGTTCTACAACAAGATTGTTA
>JAUVMS010000469.1 GCA_030600135.1 Hyphomicrobiales bacterium
GCCAAATATCATACTGTGAAAGCGCAAATGTTACACACTCGTCCGTAACATTTAGCGTATCACTTGTGCCACGGTGTGGCGAATTAAACAATCCGTGACTAACAGATTAGGCTCCATCTGATCCAATTGCGTGGCCATGTTGCGGCATCGAGGTCACAGTTCTTCGTAGTGAACGCATATGAATTGGGTGATATCATGTAACGAGATGGGGCGGAGTTGAACCCGCAGGCGGGTATGCAGTGTTCTTTGGGCGCAACGTCGGCAATTCATTCCGCGTACAACGCGGCCGGAGAGTTTTAAAGCGAACACATCTCATTGAACTGGTTGGCGATGCGTGCAGCCTTTCGCGAGCGACCATGCCGTCCCACTATAGTTGCAAAAAGTCAAACTTGCCTGACGTCGATGTCGGCCATAAACCATTACAAATCGTCGGTTAGAGGGTGCGTGGCGTTATGGTGCACAGGGATCAAAGTCAGATCGTCGGGCCATTTGACTATGTGGTCGTTGGCGCGGGCTCAGCGGGATGCGTGCTGGCGAATAGGCTGTCGGCCGACCCAAACAACAGCGTTTGTCTCATCGAAGCAGGCGGACGAGACGATTACATCTGGATAAAAATTCCCATCGGGTATCTCTATTGCATGGGCAATCCGCGCACGGATTGGTGTTTTGAGACGGCAAAAGAACCGGGGCTCAATGGACGTAGTCTGGCCTATCCGCGCGGTCGTGTACTCGGTGGGTGCTCATCCATAAACGGCATGATCTACATGCGGGGCCAGGCTCGTGACTACGATCTTTGGCGGCAGATGGGAAATCCGGGCTGGGCTTGGGACGATGTGCTGCCCTACTTCAAGAAATCCGAGGATATGCTGGCTATCGAGCCCGGGCCTCATCACGGCACCGGTGGGGAGTGGCGGGTCGAGAGCCAGCGGGTATCTTGGGAGATCTTGGATGCCTTTGCCGAGGCGGCGAATGAAGCAGGACTTCCGCTTGTCGACGACTTCAATAGCGGCGATAACGAAGGCGTCGGATATTTCCATGTCAACCAGCGCCGGGGGGTTCGGTGGAATACCGCGCGGGGGTTTCTCAGACCGGCGCAGGAACGCGCCAATCTGACAGTTCTAACGCACGCAGTTGCGCAGCGACTGGTGCTCGAGGGACGGCGTGCCGAAGGTGTGGTGGTCGAGCACGATGGTGCACAAAAAACCATACGGTCGGAAGGTGAGGTCATTCTCGCAAGTGGAGCCATCGGCTCGCCGCAGCTCATGCAAATCTCCGGAATTGGACCCGGCCGTCTGCTGCAAGATCACGGCATCGCCGTGGTCCACGAACTCGAAGGCGTTGGGGAAAATCTGCAGGATCACCTGCAAATTCGATGCGTGTTTAAAGTGCAGGATGTTCATACCCTCAACGAACGTTCAGCCAGTCTGTTCGGAAAAATCGGCATTGGCCTCGAATATTTGTTCAAGCAAAGCGGCCCGATGTCGATGGCGCCATCGCAACTGGGTGCCTTTGCCAAGTCCGATCCGGCTCGCGAGACCCCAAACCTGCAGTATCACGTGCAGGCATTGTCGCTCGACAAGTTTGGTGAGCCGCTTCATCCGTTTCCTGCATTTACCGCAAGTGTTTGCAACCTTAGACCGGAGAGCCGCGGGCATGTTCGCATCGTCAGTGCACGTTGCGAAGAGGCGCCCGAGATCCGACCGAATTATCTTTCCGCGGAAGCCGACCGTCGGGTTGCCGCAGATGCTATTCGCCTCACGCGGCGGATCGTTGCTCAGCCGGCCTTGCAGAAGTATCGGCCCGCCGAGTTCAAGCCGGGGCTCGAGTACCAGGCTGACGATGAGCTTGCGCGTTTGGCCGGCGATATCGCGACGACAATTTTTCACCCTATCGGCACGTGCAAGATGGGAGACGATTCAAAGGCCGTTGTCGACGCGCGTCTGCGGGTCCATGGTGTCGAGCGCCTGCGTGTCGCCGATGCGTCGGTGATGCCGACGATTACGAGCGGCAACACCAACTCGCCGACAATCATGATCGCAGAAAAAGCGAGCGATATGATTTTAGAAGAACATGGATAATGGTAGGCGATTGCGCGGCCGGGGAGTGCCAAGAAAAAAAATTGCTGCAAGGACAGCATTTACGGCTTAGGTCGTGTGCGTTATACGAAGACTTCATGACATGCGCGGTTGCGCGAGCGTAACCGACAGTTGCGTGTCAGCGCTGGCCCGAACGGAAAGCACGTAGCAAGAAGCGTGGAAACAAGGGTTGGCATTTCACTTGAGGAAATCAGGAGGGTACGTATGAAGGTCTTTATGAAAGCCGCGCTCGGTGCTGTTGTGGCGACCGGATTTGCAGGAGCCGCGGTAGCCGGCGCGTTGGACGACGTCAAAGGCAAGGGCCACGTGCAGTGTGGTGTGAGCCAAGGGCTACCAGGTTTTTCAACCACAGATGATCAGGGCAACTGGACAGGCATCGACGTCGACGTCTGCCGTGCGATAGCCGCTGCCGTCTTCGGCGATGCATCCAAGGCAAAGTTCACACCGCTATCGGCCAAGGAGCGCTTTACGGCGCTGCAATCCGGCGAGATCGATGTGCTTTCGCGAAACACGACATGGACGATGGGCCGCGATACGGCGCTCGGCCTGAATTTCGCTGGCGTCAATTACTACGATGGGCAAGGCTTCATGGTCCGCAAGGACCTCGGCGTGAAAAGCGCGCTGGAGCTCTCGGGCGCCGCGATCTGCACCAATACGGGCACGACGACCGAACTCAACGTGGCCGACTACTTCCGCGCCAACAAGTTGGAATACAAGGTCGTGGCCTTTGAAAAGGCTGACGAGGTTGTCGCGGCGTACGACGCCGGGCGTTGCGATGTGTGGACGACGGACCGTTCAGGTCTGGCCGCCAATCGGCTGAAGTTGGCCAATCCCGACGACCACATGGTGCTGCCCGAAATCATCTCGAAAGAGCCGCTCGGCCCAGTCGTGCGTCAAGGCGACGACCAGTGGTTCAACATTGTGAAGTGGGTACTCTTTGCAATGATCAATGCCGAAGAGTTGGGCATCACCAGTGCCAACGTCGACGACAAGAGGAACTCGGACGATCCGTCTGCCAAGCGTATGCTCGGCACCGAGGGCGATTTCGGCTCCAAGCTCGGCCTCGGCAAAGACTGGGCCTACAATGCTATCAAGCACGTCGGCAACTATAGC
>JAUVMS010000212.1 GCA_030600135.1 Hyphomicrobiales bacterium
CCATCAACGCGAAAATGTCATTGGCATCGTGGACAGCATCGCACTAGTTTGGCCGTTGTAACTTCGTGTGCGGAATGGAGTCGTGATGATGTATCACCGAGTGCGCTTCCTAGCCGTGCCATTGTTGGCTCTGCTCTGCCTTGCAACAACGCCTGAAGCACGCGCCAATGGCCTCTCGGTCGATGGTGTTTGGGCGCGTCCCACCTACGGCACCGCAAAGGTCAGCGCCGCCTATTTTGAGATCACCAACAAAGGCTCGCGCATCGTTCAATTGGTCTCGATTGAATCTCCCGCCGCCGCCAACGCCGAGCTTCATACACTTGTTATGGACGGCGATATCGCACGCATGCGCCAGGTGGACTCCATCGACATCGCCAAGGGAGAGGCGATTACCTTTCAGCCAGGCGGACTGCACGTCATGTTGATGGGCGTCAAAGAGTCATTGATCGTCGGCAATTCAATCGATTTGACCCTGAATTTTGCTCACCGCCCGCCGATGTCCATCACGGCTGTCATTGCCGTGAAGCCACCGACCCGCGCACGTGGCAGTTTCTAGAGCAAGTCATTCAGCGGAGACCGACCGCCGGCGCGGACACGGTCATGGTCGCAGGCCTTAGGGCCTTGCCGCGACTATTGCGCCGTCCAGCCTCCGTCGATCGAAAAATTCGTGCCCGTGATGCTGGCCGCGCCCTCCGAGCACAAAAAAGTCATCAGCTCGGCAACCTGCTCCACCGTGACGAACTCCCGCGTTGGCTGGCTGGCAAGCATCACATTGGTCTTGACCTCGTCTTGCGAAATGCCACGTGCCTTGGCCGTATCGGCCAGTTGGTTTTCCACCAGCGGCGTCCAGACATAGCCTGGCGAAACGCAATTGCAGGTGATCCCGAACTCCGCCGTTTCCAGTGCCACCGTCTTGGTGAGCCCGGCCAGGCCGTGTTTGGTGCTCACGTAGGCCGATTTGAACGGCGAGGCAACGAGCGAGTGGGCCGACGCCGTATTGATGATGCGCCCCCATTTGCGCCGCTTCATACCCGGCACGGCAAGCCGAATCGTGTGAAACGCCGCCGTCAGGTTGATGGCAATGATGGCGTCCCATTTTTCGATGGGAAACTCCTCGATTGGGCTGACATGCTGAATGCCGGCGTTGTTGACCAATAGGTCGACCGAGCCCAGCTCCCGCTCCGCCGTCTCCATCATGTCGGCGATCTGTTTGGGCTGCAGCATATTGGCCGGCGAGAACAGCACGTCGGTACCGTGTCGGGCGATCTGATCGATGGCGTCGCGGTTGTCGGCCTCGGAGCCCAGACCATTGGTCATGATGTTGACGCCGGCGGCAGCCAGCGCATCGGCGATGGCAAGCCCGATTCCGGATGTCGAGCCGGTGATGACAGCGTTCTTGCCTCTCAACATGATCCTAACTCCATGGCCATTCAGTTGGGATTTGCGAATTGTGTCGCCGACTTATTGCATCGCACAATCTTCATGGCATGCACCGGGGCGAGAGCCAAGTCCAAGATGGCCGCACCGCGTCTCGGCGAGCGCCGGCGCTCTGCCGGTGCCGTATTCGGTCGGACTGCAAATCACCGGTCGAGCCCCGGCGGCGCCCGACCGTCAAAGCCTGAAAGCCGATAGAGAAAGAGGCGCCGTTTGCGAACGAGACCGGCAGGAACGGTAATCTTGCCCAACGGCTCGACATTGCCAAATCGCGACGTGATGTGGGCGACCTTGGGCTTATGGTGGATCAACAGCACAGGCTCCGCGGTATCGCGCGAAAATGGTCGTGTCAGCTCGTAGTGGTCGTGCGGCACCGCTCCGTCGCGCCACGCCGTAATCGCAATGTCGCGGTGACGCAAGTAATAGAGAAGCTCTGCCGTCACCGCCCGTTCGTCCGTCAGGATGGCAGCAAACGGCCGTTCTTCGGCTGCTGCCCGATCGAGCCGCTCCTCCACGCCGTGCATCGCCTGCTCCCAACCCAAAACGCGCGCGTATGGGTCCGACCCGCCAGGCAGCACGAACTGGCCGGCCCACGCGTTGCCAATGGCGATGACACCGAGAAGCAACCCATGCAACGCGAGCGATCCACGCCGCCAGTGCTTGGCACCCTCTCGCAGCATGGTCGCCGTCACCAAAATGCTTGCCGCCACATAGGCCACCGCCGCCCAGTTGGCATGGGCCCGCGATATGAGCGCCTGAACCGTGATGAGTGCGATGATCGGAACTGAGAATAAGAGCAACATGCGATCGGGCTCATCAAGACCTGACCGCAGTGCCCGAACGGCAATCACCAGGAGCGCGCCAAACAGAATTGGGCCGAAGACGCCGAACTGCGCGCCAAAGAATTCCAGTGCCTTTTCCGGATGAAAGAGTGGCCCCTCCCACTTGGCGTTGGCCGCCGTGTGCTGGAAGGTGACGCCGCCGTGCTCCACATTCCACAAGAGGTTCGGGATCAGGAACGCGATCGCGATGGCAAGTGCCAGATAGACGCTCCCATCACGCAGCACGCGGCGCCGTTCGGGCGTTACCAAAAGATAAAGTGCTGCGCAGGCGACAAAATAGGCCATCGCATATTTGGCCAAGAGCCCACAGCCGATCGCCACGCCGAGCCCGAGTGTCGTTAGCCGCGACTGCCGCTCCAAAAACACCACGAAGGCAAAAAGTGCCGCGGCAAAGAAAAACAGCAGTGGCACATCCGTCGAAACCAATCCCGATGAAAATGAGATCCCAGGCAACGTTGCAAATACGATGGCCGACCAAAATCCAGCCTGAGGGTCATAGAGCCGTTTGGCGATGAAATAGATCCAAAGCGCTGTGCCGGTGTGAATGATGGGTGAGGCAAGCCTGATGCAAAAAGCGCTGTCACCGCAAGGACTTGTGAAAGCGCGAATGAGCCAGGCGATGAGTGGCGGCTTCGAGAAATAGCCGAAATCCAGTTCGCGAGACCACGACCAATACTGCGCCTCATCAAAGAAGAGGTCGGTTTGATTGAGCGCAAGCGCCCCCATGCGCACCATCAGGATCGCACCAAGCACCAAGACCAGCAGCAGCCCATAGCGGCTTCTGGCGCTATCCAGCCTCATGTCTTTTGGTCCAATGGTTGCCGTCATTCGGGCTTATGCTCGCCAAATTCGCAATGTCGCGGCGCCTGGGTTCTTATCCAATGCCCGCAGCTGGCCGACACCAACCTCGTTGATTGCGTCATTTACAGGCTTGAGTGATCGGGCGAAAGGCTGATATGTGCGCTACTTGCGCCGACATGTTGCAAGTCCGGCTACGCGCGGAAAGCGTCAGCAGAAAAGGATTGAGATGCGCATCTCGGTGGTCATTCCAGCCCTGAACGAGGCTGGCAATATCGCCCGTTTGGTCGAGGAGACCTATGCGGTCGTTCCCGACAACATGCTCGGCGAGGTCATTGTCATTGATGATGGCTCGGACGACGCCACGCCCGAAGAGCTCCAAGCACTCGTTGGCCGCTACAAGGGCTTTCGCTATCTTCGCCACGGCGAGCGCTCCGGTCAGAGCACGGCGATTCGCACCGGCATTCTGGCCGCTTCGTGCCCCGTAATCGCCACCATGGACGGCGACGGACAGAACGATCCGCGCGATATTCCACAGCTCGTTGCACGCATTTCGCCACCCGGCACCTCCGGACCGGCGCTGGTCGGCGGCATCCGGGCCGATCGCCAGGCCAACGGCTCACGCCGTTTCGCATCGACCTTCGCCAACCGGATTCGCGACTGGGTCTTGCGCGACAACTGCCCCGATACTGGCTGCGGCATCAAGGTTTTCTGGCGCGAGGCCTTCCTCAGGCTGCCGTTCTTTACCAGCATACATCGCTATTTGCCGGCACTGTTCCAGACCTACGGCCATCAGGTGGCATATGTTCCGGTGAACGATCGTCCGCGCACAGTTGGACAATCGAAATACACAAACCTTGGCCGCGCACTCATTGGCCTGTACGATCTGGTGGGGGTTACCTGGTTACGTCGGCGCACCAAGGTTCCAAAAATCGTCGCCGACGAGCAGGAATTGCCGCAGGTGTCGGATCTGACGGGGCACGTCGCCCGCCGCGCCGACGCCTATGGGGACGTTGCCGACCGGGGCTGAGACCGGGGGGACGAACAACATGGATGTTTCAAGGCTCGTCGAATGGTGGGCGAGCACGTCGAGCGCTGAACTGGTTTGGCTGGCGATCGGCTTTAGCGCCCAGCTCATGTTCTCCATGCGTTTCATCGTGCAGTGGATCGCCAGCGAGCGCGCCCGTCGTTCCATCGTTCCGGAACTCTTTTGGTATTTCAGCTTTGCCGGCGGATTGATGCTGTTTGGTTATGCTTTGCACCGCATGGATCCGGTCTTTATTTTGGGCCAGGGCACCGGCCTCCTGATTTATTCGCGCAATATCTATTTCATATGGTCCAACAAGAAGCTGGATGGCCAGGCATCGGCAGGCAACGAGGTCCGCGCCGAGCCGGTCAAGGTACCGGCCGAATAGGCATGCCTGTCTGATAGGCCTGCTTGTCTAATAGGCATGTCAGCCGATCTGTACCAATCTCTTTGCCATTCATTGGCCCAAGGCCGACGATCAACAAGTCGTGTGGCGTCAGACAGCGCCCGGTTGTGGTTTGCATGGGGGCGGCGCCAGCCACTATGTTGTCTGCTGATGGCTGTGCCTGATCTCGGGTCTGTTGAATCCCGATTCGCAACAGGCCCTAGCGCGCCCGCGATAAACCAAATATTCGCACGAGGAATTTGGTCATGCGCCTTGCAACACTTCTTTTGGCGATCGCACTCGCCTTTCCCGCCAGCGCCGCGAGCGACCTCGTCGTCGTCGGCCCCTCCAGTCATAGCGTCAAACAATCCCTCGATCGCCTGACCGAGATGCTCGCCAAGAAGGGCATCACCGTCTTTGCCCGCGTCGACCATGCCGCTGGTGCCAAAAAAGTCGGTCAGGAGCTGGCGCCCACCGAGCTCTTGATTTTCGGTAACCCGAAGATGGGCACGCCGCTCATGCAGGCCAACCGGCACATGGGCCTCGAGCTGCCCATGAAGGTCCTCGCCTGGCAGGACGACGACGGCAAGGTCTGGCTCGGTTACGTCCGCCCTGAGACGCTGAAATCACGTCATGGTGTTGCCGGCAAAGACGAACTCTTTGCCAAGATGGCCGGCGCGTTGCGCAAACTGACCGCCGCCGCTGCTGGGCTCTGATCGTGCGCCGCATCGCTCTTCGCCCGCCGGAAGGCGCTGGGTGGTTGCGTCAAGGCAGAACTAAGCTTTGCTACAGCGAGACCAAGCGCGAGCGTAACCGCCTTTGGTCGTCCTTTTGCCCATCCAAGGGTGGGCGCCCTCGGTTGCAGGCCCGCTCAAGCCCAGCCTTATCGAGCAGCAAGAAGATGACACCAGCGGCGGGCCGTGAAGCAAAGCCGCTTTCCCAAGACCCAAGTTCGGCGCCACCTCACGATCGGTCGCGGCCTGCACCTGGGCTCCGTTGTGCATGCGCTCTGCGCGTGCCATTCGCGCCGGACCACCACTGCAAAACCGGCAGCGCCGAGGCCTTGCAGTTCCCATGCTCGAACGTCATGGCAAAACCGTCCGTGCGGCAACGAGAGACCTCTCGCCACAGGGGCGCATGGGCAATTGCCAGGTCCGCGAAGATCGTCTATATGACCATTATACGATGGCCGCTTGCGGCTTTTTTTGTTGCGCAAGCCCATCTTGGCGCGGGGTGGAGCAGTCCGGTAGCTCGTCAGGCTCATAACCTGAAGGTCGCAGGTTCAAATCCTGCCCCCGCAACCAAGCGATTTCACTGCCTTAGAAAAGAACGCGAATGGCTCCCGTTTCGGTCATTGCCGCACCATTGCCGCAGCCGAGGTCCGATGCGTCCAACGCCACAAGTCGCGCTTCCCGATATCGTCTCGTCCTCTGGACTCGCAGATGGACATGTGAATAGAACGCTTCTTTGCTTGAATGCCCCAGACTACGAATCTGGGGGTCGGGGGTTCGAATCCCTCCCGGCGCGCCAATAAAATCAATGAGTAACGTCTTTCTCCATAGACATTTGGCACAAGATAGTGCCAATGCAGTGCCAATTGAGTGCGATCCCACTGCTCAGTTGATGGCGAAACTGAACTCATAAATGTTACCGCCAATCGGCTAGCTGACATGCCTTTCAGCTTGTCTTGAGAAAAACCTAGTGAGAGCAGCAGATGTCGTCGATCAGGGCCAAG
>JAUVMS010000070.1 GCA_030600135.1 Hyphomicrobiales bacterium
AGGGTCGTCTCGATAGCCACCCACGGAGCGTCGCACTGAAACAGGGCGGCGTCGCGGAGTTCGCCACCAACTCACCCGAGCGCCTTGACGATGGCGTCAATCTCCGGGCGGATCGCGCCCTCGTTCGGAACATCATCAACGGCTGTGAGCCAGCGAGGCACAATGTCCTCGTCGTCAACGAGATCGCAGGAGAGCGCCGCAAGCAACGCCTCGGCCTTACCCGGTAGCCCAACTGGTATCACCTGGCCTGACAATCGCGCCCAAAGGCCCGCCCAAAGACGCGCAGCGGTCCACGGATTATACCCACCACCGCCCAAAACCACGGCGCCGGGCACTGGCGCCACAAAACGCTCGACGGCTCGCCACAGCGCACCGTTTGACAGTTGCAGGCTCGAAAGCGGATCGCCAGCAAGCGCGTCCGCGCCACATTCCACCACCGCCGCTTGCGCCTCCCACCGCTCGACTCGCGGCAAAACGGACTGCTCTAAGACGAAGTCGTATTCGCTGTCGTTCACGCCGCCCGGCAGGGCAATGTTGAGGGTCGCCTTTTCATCGTCCCATCCCGTTTCGCCGCTATAGGGCCAACGCCCCGCTTCATGCAGCGAGACCGTCATGACCCGCCCATCGCCGGAATATGCATCCTCAACACCGTCGCCATGATGGGCATCGAGATCGAGGTAAAGCACGCGCTCAATGCCGCGCTCGAGCAAAGTCATGATCGCGAACACAGGATCATTGAAATAACAAAACCCCGACGCCCGCTCCGGGCGGCCGTGGTGCGTACCGCCGGCAGGATGAAACGCGACATGCCCGTCTGCCGCGAACTCGGCCGCGCGCGTCGAGCCTCCGACAGACGCCCTCGCCCGCTCCCAAAGCCCGTCGAACAGCGGACATTCCATGGTGCCGACATTGTAGCGCTGACGCGTGTCGACACTGGCTACACCGCGTTCGCAAGCCGCCTCCAGAGCATCGACATAGCGCGCGTCATGAAACTTGAGCAAATCCTCCCGCGAGGCCAACTGGCAGTGGTGAATGCGATCGCTTGTGAGCCAACCCATGGCCTGGCAAAGATCCAACACCGCGGCCTGCCGTCCGATAGATAGTGGGTGGTGACTACCGAACGCCGCCTCGCGAAACACCGGATGGGTGACGAACACGCCAGGCCGCCCGGGGCCAACACTTGTGCCAGAATATGCCATGCGGCTATCCAGCTTACCCGGCGGTACTCTACGGATTGCGATCCCAGTTGCGGGCATGTATACACACTTTCTGATGTTTTGATATAACCCGTACGGCGCTGCCGTTCCAAGAGCAATTCGGGGAGGTGCAAGCGATGGCCGATGTCACGCTCGATGCAAAGGGGCTGAATTGTCCGCTGCCGATACTGAAGGCCAAGAAGGCCATGTCCGGAGTGCCCAAGGGCGGCACACTTGAGGTCCTAGCCACGGATCCGGGAGCGGTTGCCGACTTCGAAGCTTTCAGCCGCACCACGGGTCACAAATTGCTTGAGCAATCCGAAGAAGGCGGCACCTATCGTTTCGTGTTGAAGAATTCGGGCTAAGCAATCTTTGCCGCTGCCGTTCCGTCCACGATCACGTCACCGCAGCGAAATCAATTACCTACGCATTTGCAGCCGCGCCCGGTGCCCATTCAACGCTTGCCCAAGCAGTATGTCGCGATGTTCGCTTCAGCTAGTCCATCTATTCCGGCCAACGGATCGACGCCCAAAGCAGCCAATCAATCTTCCAGCTTCGCTCCGGTCGGACGTACACATCAAATTTACCTGTCTTGTCGCGGGCTTTTGGTGTTTTTCGTGCCGACTAGCCCGCAACTGGCCTGCCGATCCGCATTGCGGTGGGAAATGCCGGCTACATCCAATGACCAACTGTCACGCCGGACCTATTGCGGTGCATGATGAGAAACCAGATGGAACTCTGGGCGCCTATTGCCGTGGCGCAGGGAAAAGAGCGCCGATGAAATGACCAATCGCGATCTTCCAAGATTGCCACGTATGGCCAAGGTGCGCCAAGTCGCGCTGCACCCGGCCGGCCGCAGACTTTCTCGAACCACTCCCGTTCGTGGCCTCGCGTTCTTCCTTTGGGAAAAGCGATGGTTTTTCATCGCCATGTTGGTTGGCGGCTTGATCATGCAGCTCCCAACGCCCGATGGGCTGAGCCGCGAAGGTCTCATCGTTCTCGCCATGTCCGTCGCCTCGGTCATCCTGTTCGTGACCGAGCCCGTTCCCTTGCCGACGGTCGCACTGATGATCATTGCCGGCCAGGTGCTGCTCTTGGGTCTCGATTCCAGCGCGGTCGCCAAGAGCCTAATGAGCGACTCCGTTCTATTCATCATGGGCTCGCTCATGCTGGCGGTTGCCATCGTCAAGCAAAATCTCGACAAGCGCATCGCCTATTTGATCGTGCGGATGACCGGTACGAAAACCTCTCGCATTTGTGTCGGCATTTCACTCGTATCGGGCATCCTGGCCTCGATCGTCGGTGAGCATACCGTCGCGGCGATGATGCTGCCGGTCGCGATCACTCTGATCACGCTCACGTCCGATGATCCAAAGAAAGTCCGCCGTCTGGCCGCAGTGCTCCTCTTTTCGATCTCCTACGGCTGCTCGATAGCCAGTATCGGCACGCCCTCGGGCGGCGCTCGAAATGCCATCATGATTGGTTATTGGAAGGAATTTTTCTTTGATCCTAGCGATCCTGAGACCCGCAAGTTCATCGTCGATTACGTAACTTGGGTGCTCTATTGCTATCCGATTTTTCTCATACAGTTGCCGTTCGTAACGGCCATCCTGTTCATGACCTTCCGTCCGGAATACGCCAACATGGCACGCGCTGTCGTGCGGCTCAGGCAACAAATCGACAAGCAAGGACCGATGAAATCGACGGACTGGGTCACGATTGTCGTGTTTGCGCTCACTCTCTACGGATGGATCGCCTATTCGGACACGCTTGGCCTCGGCATTGTCGCCATCCTCGGCGCTTGTGCTTTTCTCATTATCGGCATGGTGCGTTGGGAGGACATCAACTCAGGCGTGAACTGGGGCGTCGTACTGCTCTATGCAGCAGCGATATCGCTCGGCGTGGAGATGAAGGAAACCGGCGCCGCCATTTGGGTGGCGAGCAGCTTTTTGGAGCTCATTGCCCCACTCGGCATTGATTCGGGCGTGCCGTTGTGGACAGCGGTATCAGCGTTGACCACGGGCGTCACCAACACGATGTCCAATGGTGCCGCGGTCGCCGTGCTCGGCCCAATCAACCTCAAGTTGGCGGTCGTCGCCGGTGAAAGCCCGATATTGATGGGATTTGTGACCGCAATCTCCTCGGCTTTCGCTTATCTGACGGTGATCGGGACACCGGCATGTACGATCGTGTACTCTTCGGGCTACCTTTCTACGACCGATTTTTTGGTAGTTGGCTATCGTATGGTTATCATGTCGACGTTCGTGCTTATCTTGGCCGCCTATCTATACTGGCCGTTACTAGGACTATGAGATGACGGAGCGTGCCTTAAAGAGCCGGAGCGACGACGACACAGAACTGGTTGAGGACCGGCATTTTTCCATCCTCGTATGCATCGACGGTTCCGATGAGTCCTACCGCGCGTTGCGTTATGCCGTGCGCATTGGCTCAGGCACCGACGCCGACCTGACGCTGCTTTATGTGCGGCCCATCGACCAGGGCCTGAGAACCGGCGGCCTGCAATTCTCCGTTGCTCGCGAGAATCTGCTCGACTGGGGCCTCGAGTTGCCTGGCATGAAAGCCCTCAAGAAAGGCCGCGACATGCTGGTCGAACTGGGTTTTCTTGCCGAGGATTGGGAAGAAGAGTTCAAACACACCGACGTCAGCGGCGATCCGTTGGGTGACAATATGATCGTCTACAAGAGCGATCGCGGCCGCGCCATCACACTCAAGCTCATGGTCTCACCATCCGTCGCCCACGGCATTCTCGATGAATGCGACTACGGAGGTTACGACATCACAATCGTTGCCAAATCCACGGAAGGTCCGAGCACCGGCCTCGGTTTCATTGAACCGGATGTCGCTGAGACCGTGGCAATCGAGCACAAGGGCACGGTGCTGGTCGCGCGCGCGCTCGAGGAAAGCCACGGCCACCTGGTTTGCGTTGCCGACGCCGAAGAGTCCATTCGAGCCGCCCGCCGCGATGCACAAATTGCCAGTCGCTGCGCTTGTCCTGTCTTTCTGTTCTCGGTGGCATCAACCCAGGCCGCATTGCCGGAAGCAGAGCGCGCCATCGCCAACGCCAAGGCCGCTATTGAAGAGGAGGGGATCCGCATATCAGGCGAAAAGGCGGTAATCGGTGATCCTGTTTCGAGCATTGTCGAGGAGGGCCGCGGATATTCCGTCATCGTACTCTCGGCGGCCCGGCAAAAGAGTGGCTGGCGCCGCTTCTTCACCACCAGTGTGGCCTATAAGGTTCTTGAACACGCCCACAACTCGGTCATGATCGCGCGCTAACCGGACGGTATCCATGGAGCTTGAGTTTATCGGCTGCGGTGATGCGTTCGGCAGCGGCGGCCGCCTCAACACGTGCTTTCATCTTCGCGGAGCGCGCACCAACCTCCTCGTTGACTGCGGTGCAACATCCATGGTCGGTCTCAATCGCACCGCCATCGATCGCAACGCCATCGAGGCGATCCTCATTACGCACTTTCATGGCGATCATTTTGCCGGACTTCCATTCTTCGTGCTGGACGCACAATTCCATTCAAAGCGCCGTTCGCCACTCATAGTTGCCGGGCCAATGGGAATTGAGGAACGCTGGCACCAGACGGCGGAGGCCTGCTTCGAAGGCTCGACCAATATTGCCAGGAAATTCGAGTTGCACTTTGTTGAGATCCCTGAGCGTTCGCCAATGATGATCGCCGGTACCGAAGTAACGGCCTACCCGGTCGACCATGGCCGTTCCGGCGGCCCGTTCTATGCTTATCGGATAAGGGCAGGGGGGCGTGTGCTCGCTTATTCCGGAGACACTGAATGGACCGACACCCTCATCGAGGCCGCCAAAGATGCCGACCTATTCATCTGCGAAGCCTATTTTCGCGACAAACAGGTGCAACTCCACATGGATCTGGCGACGCTCGAGTTACACCTTCCGGTGATCAATGCCAGGCGGGTTATCCTCACCCACATGGGCCCCGACATGCTCGCGCGGCGCCATGAAACCACACTTGATACCGCCGAAGACGGCATGATCGTCAAGTTTTGATGGGCAACAAGGCTATTTCTGCTTGGGTTTGAGGGTCTCGACAAAGGCCAAAATGTCGGCAACCGCTTCCAGCGGCAGCTCGATCGGCGCCGCATTGGCCGGAATATACTCAAGCGGCCGCCCTATGCCCTTGATGGACAGGAAAGCCGGGTGCGGTCGCCGTACATAGAACGTCTCAAATCGGTCGCGGTAGTCCGGTCGCCGCTTGACCAACAGCTGAAACGACGGCGTGCTCGAGATACCGCCCATGGGATTGAAGTCGCCAACTACGTGGCAACGCGAGCAATGCTGCTCCGCCACCCGCCGCCCTGCCTCAGCATCGCCACCAGCGCTCGCCGCCTGAGGGGCCATGGCGAGCGGCAGCACCGTGGCTGCAACAATCGACAACCGCACCGAGCCGTCCTCCCTAGCTCGATTGACACACCGATGACCGATCACTCTATCGCGGATGTGCGAATGGTCCAAACTCCCATGCTCAAAGGCAACATCCTGCGCATGATATTACGTGCAAAACCGCCCGTCCGAGCCTTCCGGACGGCAAGAAAATCATGAAAGTGGGAACGCAGAGTTTCCTCTTTGGCACCTGAGTATCCGTTTTGTTCAGGGCCGCACCATCTTTTCACGCGTGGCACATGTGTCGTGATCACGACATGCGCGAATTGCGTTGGGCGGTAACCACATGCGTGCGAGACTAATCCTCTCAAACCCGGGATAACGATCAAACCCAAAGGGGAATAATCATGTATGCCCGCGTCACAAACACGAAATGTGATCCCGCCCGCCTCGATGAGATGGTTGCCCTCATCGACGAAATCAAACCACGTGTAAAGTCATTGCCGGGCCTCTTAGATGCCTACAGCGTCTGGCGCGCCAATGGCGAGTGCGTCGTCATGGCGATTTATGAAAGCCAGTCTGCAGCTGAAGCAGCCGCCCCTCAAATCCAGGCCATCTGGGGCGAGTTGGCCGACTTGCTGGTCGCCCCACCGTCAGCGGAGACGTACGATCAAGTCGAGCATATGACGGGCTAGTCAGCGCCCAACTTCAAAGCCGGCATTTCTTTACATCGCCGAAAGTAGGTGATGAAAATCGCCAACTGGAATAAATTCCAATTCCAGCGGACGTAAAATCAATTTCGCCTCAGCCTTTGGGCCACTCGACTATTGCACAGGTGCACGCAATGACGTTTTTGAAAACTTTCGCGACAATCGCCGCATTCGCATTCGGCCTCGTCGGCACGGCCCAAGCCGGACCCAATACCAATACGACTGGCGGTTTGGCAATGGATGGAACGGGGCTTGCAATGCATGGCTATGAT
This sequence comes from Hyphomicrobiales bacterium, assembly GCA_030600135.1. Classification (GTDB taxonomy): domain Bacteria; phylum Pseudomonadota; class Alphaproteobacteria; order Rhizobiales; family JAUVMS01; genus JAUVMS01. Next base: position 6,560 of record JAUVMS010000070.1, read on the forward strand.
GCCGTTACCTATTTCGCTGGCGCAAAGCCAATGATCGGGTCATCCGACCATTCAGCGACGTATAACGATGCCACCTATCGCTTTTCCACTGCGGAGAACCTGGCAAAGTTCAAGCAGGACCCGGCCAAATACGCTCCCCAATTTGGCGGCAATTGCGCCTTTGGTGCATCGTTCGGCAAGAAATTCGACGGTGACCCAAGATACTGGACGATTGTCGACGGCAAGCTTTATCTCAATCACAATCAGACGGTTCTCAAAAAGTGGCGGGAAAAGCAGGCTGATCGTATTGCCGCGGCCAATAAGAAATGGCCTGACATTGCGCAAAAAGCACCGTCGGATTTGTAGGAGGCGGCTTGCCCATAGGCACCCCGACACCAGTATACCGACACATTGCGTTCGTACTGGGAGTTTTGCCTTTACGCCGATCGGCTGGAATTTTGAAATCAACTGAGCCGCTCAGGAACCGATCGGCGGCCCAGCCTCTTTGCGCTCTGTAATCAAGCCGTAGCACTCCGGTCGACGATAGGTGGCAAAGTCGAAGAAGCTCTTGTATTCGCGTGTCAGATCGAGGTCGATCTCATAAGGTACCAATTCATCGCCGAGCGTCGAGGAGGTTGCCACGACCTCGCCCGAAGGCGATACGATGCAAGAGTGCCCCATCATATCGAAACCCTCCTCCGGTCCGGCCTTGGCACTGGCGATGATCCACGTCCCGTTCTGATAGGCACCCGCCTGCATGGGTGCCAGGTGATGCAGCGTGCGCAGTCCGTTTTGCAACGGGTGATCCGGCAACTCAGCGGGAGAATTGAAGCCGACACAGACGAGTTCCACCCCCTGCAAACCAAGCACGCGATAAGGTTCCGGCCAGCGCCGGTCATTGCAAATTAGCATGCCGAGGCGTGCATCCAGCATTTCGAACACGGGAAAGCCAAGATTGCCTGGCTCGAAATACCATGGCTCCAGATGTTGAAGTCTCAAACTCGGATCGTAAGTTGCATTGCCCGGCAAATGAACCTTGCGATACTTCCCGATCATCGAGCCCAAGCCGTCCACCAAAACGCTTGAGTTGTAGCGACGCCTGGTCCCTCCCTCCACCACTTCCTCACAAAATCCGAGATAAAATCCGACACCGAGACCGGCGGCCGCATCGAACAGTGGCTGGGTGTCGGGCCCGGGTAATTCCCGCTCGAAAAAGCCAGCTATCTCGTCTTCGTCGTCGATCAACCAACGAGGAAAGAAAGTGGTCAGCGCCATTTCGGGAAAAACCACGAAGCTGCCACCGAGCGCGTGGGCTTGCTCGATGAGGACGATCATCCGGTCCACGACCTGCGAGCGCAGCTCCTTGCGTCGGATGGGACCGAGCTGTGCCGCGGCCACAACCATCTTACGTGCCATCGCCACCCTCCTTTCGCCTACTGGCGAAATGCTAGTGTCAATTGTCCGCAGTGCAAAGCGCCGGCCGGCCTGTGGTGGCTTAGATCGAACTCGGGTGCCGGCTGAAACCTGATGGTGGGCGCGACTGGGATTGAACCAGTGACCTCTCGCGTGTGAGGCGAGCGCTCTCCCGCTGAGCTACGCGCCCAATTTCTCTATGATACAATAAGTTACACAAATAATTCCAATCACAACATTGACGCCGGGGCACATTTTGGGGCACAAATTTGCATGAAGTTGAATGATACTAAGCTGCGTCGTATCACGGCGCAAGGCCAACGGATCGACTTGAGTGACCGCAATGGCCTTGTGTTGCGCGTGTCGCCAAACGGGCAAAAGCGCTGGTCAGTTCGCTATCGCTTCGCCCATAAACAGGCTCGCATAGAGATTGGTGCTTACCCCGGTGTCAGCTTGGCACAAGCACGCGCCAGGCTCTATGAAATCAAGGGGCTTCTTGCGAGCGGTTGTGATCCCGCTCTGACCTTCAAAACACCCGAAGTCTTAAAGGTAGGCGACGTGTATTTTACGTGGCTTGAGAATTTTTGCAGAGACCACTATACACCCAGTACATACCGAGCCATCCAATCCACATTTACTCTCCACATCCTACCGTCTTGGCAAGGACGCGATTTAAGGGCATTGCGTGCAGCCGACCTTTTTCAGTTGCTCACCCAGGCCGCTCAGCGTAACGGTCGAATCGGCGGTCCAGGTGCAGCCCGCGATGTCAAAAAGCATCTCAACAAAATGGCCAAATGGGCGCGAGCGCAAGGGCTCATTGACGTCAATTATTTCGCGGATGTTCAAGCGCCGTACAAATATGTTGAGCGCTCGCGAACACCGACGCTCAAAGAGGCGCGGCAGATTTTCGCTCGACTTACTGAATGTGGCACTTATCCTTTTGGATCGTTCTATCGGCTCTTGTTGTTGACGGGTCTGCGTCGCAAAGAGCTGGCGCTGTCTGAGTGGAGTTGGCTCACGCAAGATGCCCTTGTCATTCCACGGGAAGCCACCAAGGCAAAGAGAATGCCCCATGCTGTCCCCCTTACGCGCCAGATGCGCGCATTCATCGCTAAGCTGCCTCGCATGGGCCCTCACCTCTTTACATCAAATGGCCTCTCACCGCTCTCAGGTTGGACCAAGGCCCTGCAGAAAGTTCGTGGATATTGCGATGTCCCCCATTTCACGCCCCACGACTTTCGCCGCGCCATGGCAACCGAAATGGATCGCATGCGCGTCCCTGACACGATCATCGAGTTGTGCTTGGGTCATACGCAGCCCCAACTCAAGCGAGCCTATCGCACCTACTCCTTCTTTGATGAGAAAAAGGCTGCGCTGCAAAAATGGAACAATGCGGTCTCGGCCCCATTGACCATACCGCGCGCAGGTCACCACGAGCCGTAACCTCGCTTGACATTGTCAATGCCAGATATGGCCCCGGCGCGCGTGAGGCGGCCTCCCTTGGGGTCCACGCACGATGCGATTGACGCGCGCTCCGTCCATAAGAAGAGCATATTCAGTCTGTCTGCAAAGATGGTTGCGGGGGCACGCAACCACCTATACCGAACTGAATTTCAGCTCGACTAGAACTCAAGTCTAGGATCAGAAATGCTTTCGTCCGCTCACAGAAACCGAACTATCTCGCCTATTCCCACCCCGGATGAGACACGGCTCATCCTTGATGGGTACGACACGGCAAAGATCGTAGGTCTGCACGACGGCGTCCTGCGCGCAGATGTCTAACGTGTGCGTTTAGCTCCTTCGATTTATCTAACAGCGATCGGCAGGGGTTCAGTCCCTCAACGTCCACAGGAGTGGGACGGCTCATGGTAGTCCCGTCGCCCAATTGGCCATTCAAGTTCTCGCCCAAGCACTTGACCCCACCGGCACTAGGCAGTGCACAGCTGTGATACCCCCCCGTGGTGATACCACATTTAAGCTGACGACAGACATTACCGTCACAGCAGCGTCCGGCCGCCGTCTACATAGATGGTCTGGCCGGTGATGAAAGCGCCGGCCGCAGCGTTACGCCCAAAAGGTCCTCCGCTGCGCAGAACCGACCCAGCGGAATCCGGCTCATTTGGTAGTCATATTTACCGGATTTTTTCAGGAAGTCCTCGGCCAGCGGTGTGGGCACCACGGCCGGGCCGATAGCGTTTACAGTGACCTTATGCTTCGCCCATTCCAGCGCTAAGACACGCGTTAGGTGGGACAGGCCCGCCTTGCTACTGGCGTAGGCCGCATAGTCGGGGTTAACCACGTCGCTGGAGACGGAGGCCAGCGTGA
>JAUVMS010000081.1 GCA_030600135.1 Hyphomicrobiales bacterium
GACGTACCGACCAGCTAACTGGCATTTCTCACCGATCGTCTGTCATCTCACGATTCCGTCCAGTATCCGGGCTGCATTTGCACGCAACAGAACAATGATGTGCGCTGATAAACAATTGAAACTCACAATTTTCCATAAGTGTTGCCAACACCGTGAGTGCAGCCGCCCGTGCTAACGACATGGCGGAAAGTTCGCCGGCTGCGAAACAGACTTTCGGTTTTGATGAAGGTGGCTGCATATTCGGGTCCAACTGTTTGCGTTGTCCTTGTCGACGGCCTTGACGATGCTATCAATTGCCACGGCCGAAGCGGACCCTTACGAGGGCCTCTTTGTTGGCGGCCAAGCGGGCTATCGCTGGGTTGATGGAACGTTCACCGCCCCGGCCTATTCGACGACGATCGCCGGCAACACCATCACGTTTCCCGCCCGATCAGACGACTATTCGGCCAACAGCGGCATCGTCGGCGTGCACGGCGGCTATAACACCAAAGTCTCGCCATCCGTTCTGATTGGCCTCGTTGGTGATTGGGATTTCGCTCGGGGCAGCGACAAGACGCACTCGACAGGTTCCTACAGCGCCCTCATCGATGATGAAATTCCGGTGACCCTGCCGATTTCACAAATGTCGCGCTTTGAATCCGACTGGCAGGCGACCATCCGGGCACGACTTGGATTTGTCGATGGCCCGTGGATGTTCTATGTGACCGGCGGCTTTGCCTTCATGAACGTGACCTGGAAGGACCTGGTCGAGGTGACCACCGTCGCCGGCGTCGCCACCGCCATCAATTCCAAGACCGAAACATTGACCGGATATGCCGTCGGCGGCGGCATCGGCCATCGACGCCAACACCATCGTCCGCCTCGAATACCTCTACGAGGACTTCGGCGACACCAACATGCCACATGGCTTTGGGCCGCAGATTGGCAAGCTCGACGTCAATGCACACAAGCTCCGCTTCGCTATCTCGTTCGCGATAGACACCAACTAATCGAAACCGCGTACGAGGCAGGTACGGCCCCCAGCGCCGTCAAAACAGCCAAATCGCCGCCAAGCCGAGGAACGCAAAGAACCCGACGACATCGGTGATCGTCGTCAAGAAGACGCTCGATGCAATGGCCGGATCGATACCCAATCGATCGAGCGCAATGGGGATCAACACACCGAACAGACCAGCAACGATCATGTTCACCAGCATCGCCGCGGCGATCACCAATCCGAGCTTCGTCGAACCGAACCAAAGCACGGCAACCCCTGCCAGGATGATGGCAAAGACCACACCATTGACGATGCCGACAATCGCCTCACGTGTAACAATCCGCCGAGCGTTGACGGGGCCAAGCTCCTTGGTCGCGAGCGCCCGCACGGCAACCGTCATGGTTTGGGTTCCCGCGTTACCGCCCATCGAGGCGACAATCGGCATCAGCACCGCCAGCGCCACCATTTGAGCAATCGTCGCGTCGAACAAACTGATTACACTGGATGCTAGAATGGCCGTTGCAAGATTGACCAGCAGCCACGCAAAGCGACGCTGCGAGATGCGAAGCACGGTGTCGGAAATCGACTCATCGCCAACACCACCGAGGCGTTTGATATCTTCCTCGGCCTCCTCCTGGATCACTTCAACGACATCGTCCACCGTTACGATACCGACCAGCCGCTCGTCCTCATCGACCACCGGCGCCTCATAGAGATCGTAACGCTCGAACCGACGCGCCACCTCCTCTTGATCGAGCGTCGCCGGGATCGCCCGCAACTCCTCCTCCATGATCCCTTCAACGAGAACCGGCCGCTTGGTTCGCAAAATCCTGTCCAGCCGTACCGCGCCGATCAGATGATAAGTCGGGTCGACCACGAACAGCTGCCCGAACGCGTTTGGCAAGTCTTCGGTGTCACGCATGTAATCGATGGTCTGGCCGACCGACCAGAACGGCGGTACCGCAATGAACTCGGTCTGCATGAGCCGGCCGGCCGAGTCATCTGGGTAGTCCAGACTGCGCTGCAATTGCGAGCGCTCACTGGCCGGCAGCTTGGATAAAATATCGGATTGCTCGGCGTCATCGAGATCTTCGAGCAGATAGACGGCATCGTCTGAATCGAGTTCGCGGACAGCTTCAGCGATTTGCTCGTTCGGCAGTTCCTCGACCACCTGGTCGCGCACGGCCTCATCGAGTTCGCTCAGGGCCTCAAAGTTGAGATCACTACCAAGTTCGGCGATCAACTTGCTTCGTTGATCGGCACGCAACAACTCCATTAGATCGGCGAAATCTGCGGCATGCAGATCTGCAACCAGTGAGCGCAGCACGTCGGAGCTACCCGCCTCGAGGGCAGCCTTGACCGTCTGAAGAAATTCCGGCGTGATCGCGCTCTCGCTGTCGATCGTACCGGCGAGTTCAACCGCTTCGTTCATCGGCGCATACCCCAGCCCCCGGAACGTCAAACATTCCGGCGCGCTGCCTCCTGCGATGAATGCTAGCCCGCTTAGGCCTGCCAGCCCTTACCATAGGTGCGGTGCCAAGGACACATCGCCCGGCATTCTTAAGCCAGTAAGCGATATCTCCTTGCTTCAATGGGCGCATTACCAGAAGGTCGCAGCGTTTGGGCGGATGGGATCGATGCGCTGCACCACAACGTTAACACTGCTGTTGGCTATGTATTTGCTGGCTGCCGATCCCGCATTTGCATCGCCTTGCGACAATCCCAGAAATGCTTTGGGGGTCTCTCGCGTCGTTGAAATCGATACGACCGGTGGCGCCACTTTCGGCTCGCTGAGCCGGCGCAAGGACAAGCTTCTCCGCCACAAGGAAGTCGTGCTTACCTTTGACGACGGACCGATTGCCGGACGGACGGAAAAAATTGTCAAGGCGCTCGCCCGCTATTGCACGAAGGCAACATTTTTCGCTGTCGGGACCATGGCGCTCGCCTACCCGAAGTCCCTCCGTCGTGTTGCAGCGGCCGGCCACACCATCGCCAACCACACTTGGAAACACGCACGTCTAACAGGACTGAGTTTCGCGCGAGCGAAATTGCAGATCGATAAGGGTCATGCCGCCATCTCCGCTGCAATCGGTCGCCCGGCCGCTCCATTCTTTCGCTTTCCCTACTTGCGCGATTCTCGAGCGTTGATCGGTTATTTGGGCAAGCGCAACATAGCGAATTTCGCTGTAGACATTGTTTCCGGCGACACCGACGGCTATGGCGTGAAACAGATGGTAAAAACCACCATGCGCCGCTTGCGCAAACGTGGCCGCGGCATTCTGCTTTTTCACGACATCAAGAAAGTCACAACCCGCGCCATCCCTCATGTCCTGGCGGCCTTGCGCAAAGAGGGTTACAAGGTTGTGCACGTCGTCCCGAAAACCAGAGTCGAGCCCAATGCCAAGTACGCCAAAATGTTTCAAAAGCGGCTTGCTCGCCATGGTCTCGTGGCGCCAGCGGGCCAAAAATCCAGGGACATTTCCCAAGGAAACATAACCCTGGCGGCGACCGAGATCGCCCCGCAAGATGATCAGGCCGCAACCGCATTGCTTGCTACAGAAAAGCGTGATGGCGACATCAAGCCGAAACTGAAGCGCAAATCCACGAGGCGCCGATCTGCAACGTCCGCACGCTCAACGACGAGATCCGGCAAACCCAGGCGACGTTTCGTACGCACAGCCAAGCGCAAGAAGCAAAAACACAAGGCAAGTAAGCCTAACCCTGTTACATGGAGCTACATATTTTTCGGTCGGTAGACATAGAAACGTACCGCGATCACCGATCAACACCCGTGGTACGCACGTGATTCCGCCCCAATCAAAGCACATCACATTAAGTATTCTGATAGTCTTATTGCCTAAACAACAAACATTCAGTATCGATTGATCACAAGCCTCAAAGTATTAAATACGTAAATCAAAGACATTATTAGAAATGTTTGAAGCTCGGTTTCCAACTTCAAAGAACAATTTGTGAGAAAAAATCAAAATATTTGTGAATTCAAATAAATTACCAAATAAGTCCGAAGTTTTATTATAAATTAGTATTACTAAATCGGAATAATATTCAATCGAATTGCGGCTGCACCGTAGAGATTTTCTTACAACCTGTATCGTAACATCTGTACTTCCAATTCGTTGAGGATCGCCTCCCTCACAACAAATTACGACATCGTCAGCAACACAAAATCTTGCTGAGCGGCCGCCCCTTCGCGCCGCGTGCAAGGTCAGCTCGAGTGATCACTTATGTTCGGAACACATTCAACCGTCGCGAAATTCGCACGAAATGAACGCGGCACAATTGCAATGATCTTTGCCCTCGTCATCGTTGCCGTGGTGGGCATGGTCGGCCTCGTAGTCGATGGCGCGCGAGCCTATCGGACGGTGGGTCGCATGTCCTCTGCGCTGGACGCCGCGGCTCTTGCCGCAGCAAAGGCAATGAACGAGCAAGGTTTGACAGGCACCGAGCTCACCGACTACGCGCGCAGATTCTTCGATGTCAACATGCAGGGCTCGGCCAAAAGTCTCACGACGTATAGCAATTTCAAGGTCGTTGCTGACATACAGCGAGGCTCCGTAGACATTTCGGTCGACGCCAAGATGATGAATCACTTTGGCGCTGTCCTCAAACGTGATCACTTCAGCTTCACCCGCGCGACGACCGCCATTTACAACATCAAGGACATTGAGCTTGCCATGATGCTCGATGTCACCGGCTCCATGTGCAACCCGTGCGACAAGATCGATGACTTGAAGATTGCCTCCAAGGATCTCATCGACATTCTTGTCGACGAGAGCAATCCTGCTCGCAAGGTCCGTATTGCATTGGCCCCTTACTCCGGATCAATCAACGCCGGAAGCTATGCACAGGTGGTAACGGGTGACGCGCAAAATCCTACTGAGCCAGACTGCGTTGTTGAGCGACCAGGGGTTTACGCATTCGACGACAAATCGCCCGTGTCGGCATCCAGCTACCTGATGCCGTTACCCGGCGGTTACCGTAGCTGGCAAGTTTGCCCAGACAGCTCGGTCACCCCACTTTCAAGCGACAAATCAGCATTGCTCAGCTTGGTCGAAGACCTCGATGCTAGTGGTAGCACAGCCGGTCATCTGGGCATTGCTTGGGCATGGTATCTCATCTCACCTGACTGGGCAGGGGTTTGGCCGGTGGTCAGTCGTCCCGAGCCATATGACGATGACGAGACGGTCAAAGCCGTTATCGTCATGACGGACGGCATATTCAATACCTATTATCAAGGCTCAAATGGCGACTCTGCATTCCAGGCGCGTCAACTTTGCGCCGCCATGCGTGACAGGGGTGTCATAGTCTTTTCGGTTGCATTCCAGGCACCGTCTTCAGCCGAAAGCCTGCTGAAGGATTGCCGTACGCCGGAAACCACGAAGACGGGGCAAACCTACTTCGATGCCCAAAACGGCGACGAACTGCGTACCGCCTTTCGCTCCATCGCTTCAGCGCTCAACACTTTGCGGCTCTCGAAATAACCTGACGGGTTGACGGTTCAAGCGGCGACTATCAGTGGTCCAATCGGGATGCCATTTTGGTTGATGATCGAGCGCCCAGTCGAGCACGAGAGTCTCGCCCGATCGGCTCTGAAATGTTGGTGCGGTCGAGAGGAATCGAACCTCCACGGGCAATGCCCACAGCGCCCTCAACGCTGCGCGTCTACCAGTTCCGCCACGACCGCACGAAACAAGAAATACTGCCGCACATCCCAATCTTTCCCGGCTAACAAATCCAACCGGGACCGGGGCACGCGAAGCCGCTCACGTAACAGACCTGCCCCCCAAATTCAAGGGCGGCGCCAGCTTTGCCGGATCGCGACCGACTGCTATGCTCGCGCCGAACCATCGCCATCAACAGGGTACCGAATTGGCGAAGATGAACAGGCAACGCGGCGACACGCAATCAGCCATCGCATGGCAGGTGAGCGACACCCCCGTTCCCTACGACCAGGCGGTTGCGCGCATGGAATCCGAGGTTCAGGCGATCGCGGCCGGCACCGCGCCGGAGCGCGTTTGGCTGCTTGAGCACCCGCCGCTATACACCGCCGGAACCAGCGCCCGCGCCGAGGATCTCTTGGCGCCGGACCGCTTTCCCGTTCATCGCACCGGACGCGGCGGCCAATATACCTATCATGGTCCGGGTCAACGTGTGGCCTACGTCATGCTCGATCTCACGCGCAGAGGCCGTGATATCCGCGCATTCGTCGAAAGCCTCGAGACCTGGGTTATCACCACACTGGCCCACTTCAACATCCGTGGCGAGCGGCGCGACGGGCGCGTTGGTGTTTGGGTCGCTCGACCCGAGGTCGCCGACGGGCACGAAGACAAGATTGCCGCGATTGGCGTGCGCATCCGCCGCTGGGTGAGCTATCACGGGATTAGCATCAACCTCGATCCCGACCTTGAGCATTTCTCCGGAATCGTGCCCTGCGGCGTCAGTGAGCATGGCGTGACGAGCCTCACCGATCTTGGCATTCCCTGCTCGCTCGCCGAACTCGACATGGCCCTCAGAGCAGGATTCGAGGCCGAGTTTGGCCCGACGGTCTGGTCCAATGACACACGCCCGCCCGATCAAGCGCTACGGCGCACCTCGAAGCCGGCTGGAGCGTCACCGCCCTCTTGAACGACATTGACTTTGAAGACGACGGCATGGCTTGGACCATCGGCGCACAGTTTGAGCATCTTGCCCACCGCGTACTCAGGCCCAGAGAACAAGGCCTCCACCGCCCCATCCGAGCGGTTCATAACCCAACCTTCAAGCCCCAGATCGCGCGCTTGCGTCACCGTCCACCAACGAAAGCCAACCCCCTGAACGCGGCCATGGATGCGTAACTGCACTGTCCGTCGCTTCGGCTCCTCGCCAACCCTCATTGCCGACCTCAATACCCGAGTGCCAATCCGTCCTTGCGCGGTTCCGATGCACCGATGAGTACGCCCCGCGCCCGATCGATCTCGACAATCTGTCCTCCACCCCACGGCTCCTCGATGGGCACGATGCGATGCCCCATCGCGGTGAGTTCGTCAACGATGGCGCGGGGCACCGTCTCTTCTGCGCCCAAGGCGTCACCTTCAAAGAAAATCCGCGGAAAATCGAGTGCTTCTTGTGGATCCATACCGTGCCACAACATGTTGGTCAGCACATAGACGTGGCCCATTGGCTGGAAATCCGCCCCCATCACCCCGAATGACAACCACGGTACGCCGTTTTTCATGGCCAACGCCGGCACCAGCGTATGCATCGGGCGCTTACCGGGAGCGATGCAGTTGGGATGATCGGGCTCGAGAGCAAAACATTGCCCACGGTTGTGCAGCCAGATGCCTGATTTGGCCCCGACAATTCCGCTGCCAAACGACGAGTAAACCGAGTTGATGAACGAGACAACCATGCCGTCTTCATCGACGACAGTGAGATAAATCGTATCGGAACCCTGTGGCCGAGGAACAGGTCCAAGGTCCGCTTTGCGCCGCAGCGGATCAATTCGGCCCGCCAGTTCATCAGCCACACCATCGGAGAGTAAGTAATCGATGGGGACATCGGCCTTGTCCGGATCAGCCACGTGAGCACCGCGCACCGCATAGGCCAGTCGAGCCGCTTCCATCAGCATATGATAACGCCGCGCACTCAGTGGCTCACAATCGGCGATCCCGTCGAGCCGTTCCAGGATCTTCAGCATGATGAGTACCACAATGCCCTGGTTGCTTGGCGGCAGCTCACAAACATCGACGCCGGCAAAGGACGTCACGATCGGCGTCACGTAACGGCTTTTCTGACGCGCGAAATCATCCATTGTGTGCAGGCCGCCAAGCGCTCTGAGCGTGTCCACCAAATCCTCGGCGATGGCCCCCTCATAAAAAGCTTCGCGCCCACCACGTGCGATTGCCCTCAAGCTTTCCGCCAGTGCTGGAAACCGCATGACGCTGGCGACCTCGGGCGCCCTGCCGCCGACCAGCAGATGCTGGCGCGCCGCATCATGGACCGACAATTTCTCAACCAGCTCGGCCCAATCCGAGCCGACCCGAGAGGCAACGACAAAACCTTCATCGGCATAGCGTATCGCCGGCACCATGATCCGCTCGAACGGCAATCGACCATGATCGCGCGACAAACGCGTCCAGGCATCGATCGCCGACGGTACGGTCACCGCATGCGGACTGCCTTGCTCGATCTCTGTTATGTCATGGTACGAATACCAATTGGCCTCGGCAGCCGCCGGGGCTTGCCCGGCTCCACTCAGTGCCACCAAGCCGTGCCCCGGCTTCCATATCAATGCAAAGCAATCGCCGCCGATTCCGGTCATATGCGGTTCGACGACGGCCAACACGCCAGCTGCGGTCAAGGCTGCATCGACCGCGTTTCCCCCGTCCCGCAACGCCTCGATTGCCGCCAACGATGCCGCCGGGTGCGATGTCGCGCACATGGCGTTGCGTCCATAGACGGGCGAGCGCCCAGGGCGATGAAAACTTCGCATTACCTGCTCCCATTCACGATCATTATCGACGACGCCATTTGCGAGATCCGCGATAGCGAACACGCTTTTCCCCAACCGGAACGCGCGGCAGCCAGCCCATAAGCTCCAAAACATAAGGCTCCGGCAGGCCGAAGGCATCGGCCCCAGCCAAAACAGCCGTCACCATATAGTTGACCCGAGCCCGCCCCGGATGACGTCGCGCACCAACGTAGGTAATCGCCGGCAGGATATGCCCAAATTCGTCAATCACCTCAATCCGATGTCGGCGATAGTTGCCGAGCGCGACGCCCTCATATCGATCGAGGGTGTGAAAATGCCGCGCCGAGCAGCGCCAGAGCGCACCATGCACCTGCCCGTCCGGGATGGGCACGATCGATGCCGAACCTCTGGTCGTGATGTGAAAGCGCCAGCCACGCAAAACTGCCTTGCCACGGGCCCGCGAACCGGGGCAGCGTTCGGCCATCTGCTGCGGCAGCATGTTGGAACCGTAGGCAAAGTAGTTGAGCATTTCGCGCTATCGCCACTGCAGGAGCACGCCAGCACTGACGGAGCAAAAATATGCGCGTTGTCCAGCAGTCATGCCGCGCTCCCTTCCAACAGGCTTGCATCGTAGGCCACAAGTTCGACCGTATTGCCTTCCGGATCTTGCGCGAAAATGCCGCGCCAACCAACCCAACCAAAGTCTTGCACGCGGTACGGGACGCCTTGCCGCTCATACCATCGCATGATGGCGTCTTGCTCGCCATAGTCGACCGCCAAGGCGATATGATGGAGCGACGATCGCGCGCCGGTTTCGGGCGCCACCTCGCCGCGGGCATGCAACTCCGACCGGCCGGCCGTGTGGTGGAAGAGCGCCAACACCGATGTGTGCCCACCAAAACTCTCGCCTAGCCGAAAGAATACGATGCCGTCGTCGGCGAACTCTTCCAGCACCTGCAATCCGACAATGTCACGATAAAACGCCGTCATCGCCTCGAGGTCGGCGCAGCGGATCGCGATCTCACCAAGCGCGCGAACCCGAAAACCGCGGCTCTCGGGCATCACCCAAACTCCATGATGATGTCATCGACGGCCAGGCTGTCGCCCGGCTCGGCATTGATGGTTTTGACGACATTGTCACGCTCGGCCCGCAATATATTTTCCATTTTCATGGCTTCGACGACACATAGGGAATCGCCCGCCTTTATTTCCTGACCGACCTCGACATGGATCGCCGTCACCAGACCTGGCATGGGGCACAGCAGCATCTTGGAAGTATCCGGTGCCACCTTTATCGGCATGAGCGCGGCAAGCTCGGCCTCGCGCTCGGTATAGAC
>JAUVMS010000484.1 GCA_030600135.1 Hyphomicrobiales bacterium
GGATCGAGAAACTGGTGCTCATTGCGCTCGATTTCCCGCAATTCACTGACGGGCGTGCGTTCTCGCAGGCCCGTGTGCTGCGTCACCGGCTTGGGTTTGATGGTGAACTTCGTGCGCTCGGCAATGTCTTGGTCGACCAAGCGGCCTTCATGACCCGGTGTGGGATCGATGCGTTCGAGGTTTGGGGGGAACAAGACCTCGCCGCGTGGCAGCGAATTATGGGTTCGGTGACCAGGGTTTATCAGCCAGGCTACCGGGCAAGCGAACTTGGTCTCATTGGCCGCCGCACAGAATTCTCACGCTCCTGACGTTTTTCGCTTGCTAACGACCTTGCCTCAGGAGTAGAGCCCGCCGGCAGTTTCAAGCTGCGAGGTGGGTTCATGACACTCGGTGCTGCGCTGCTGTCGGTTGGCGCCCTGATCCTCAGCGCCACGATACTGGTGGCGGGCAATAGCCTGCAGTTCGTGATACTCGGCTTGCGGGCCGAGGCGGAGGGCATTCCGCTTGCCACGATCGGGGCGATGACCGCCGGCTATTTCATCGGCTATTCGGTTGGTTCGATTTATTCGCCGCGGTTCGTCAATGCCATTGGCCATATCCGCGCCTTTGCCGCGCTTGCCTCCATCACATCGGGCGTCGTGCTTGCCCATGGACTGTGGGTTGAGCCGACCTTTTGGATTGGTCTACGGTTTGTGACGGGGCTCTGCTTCGCCGGTCTTGCGACGGTTACCGACAGTTGGCTCAATGCACGCGCGACGAGCAATTTGCGTGGCCGTCTGCTTTCGTTGGCCGGTGTGGCGATGATTACGGGCTATGCCGTGGGGCCAGTATTTGCCGCCCTCGGTTCGGTCGACAGCCTGGTGCTGTTCGTCATCGCCTCAATGTTGATGTCCATGGCGCTCGTGCCGGTAACCCTGACGCGATACGAGGCCCCGGCAATCTCGCTCGACGGCGAAGGAGCGGAAACCTACTCGCTGGCCCGGCTGTTCAAGGAAACCCAGCTGGGTGTATTGGGGTGCTTCGTTGCCGGCAGCACGCAAGGCGCGTTTTTGGGGCTGGGCGTCATTTTTGCTGGTCGGCTGGGGCTCGACAACGCCGCGGCGTCGCTCTTCGTCACACTGGCGCTCGCCGCCGGAGCACTTTCGCAATACCCCATCGGCTGGCTGTCCGATCAGTTGGATCGCCGCCATGTGATCGCGGGGCTCGCCGGTGCCGTCGGCATTGCCAGCCTGGTTGTCATGGCGACGCAGCCGTCGGCGCAACCGGCGCTCGTTTGGTTCGGCCTGGCGGCGTTCGTTGCCGGTGTTGCTGCTATGCCGATGTATGCCATCGTTGTCGCCTACGTTTACGACCGGATCCCGGAGAACTCGATTGTTCCGGCCGCGGCGACACTGGTGCTGACCTATGCCGTTGGCTCGGCCGTTGCCGGCCCGCTCGCCTCGTGGGCGATGGTTAGCTATGGGCCTAGCGGACTCTATCTGTACATGGGCCTATTGATGCTGGCGTTTGCGATATTCGCGCTGGTTCGAATTGCCGTGCGTGAAGCACCAGATGTCACCGAGGATATCGATGCGGTGGTGGCGCGCAGCCCGGGGCTCGCTCCGCTCGATGCATTCGCCGACGAAATCCAGCTCGCCCTGCCCCTGGAGGAGGGCGACGTGGCCGGGAGCTGAACCGCGCAATTCTGGCGGTGTGCAATTCCAACAGCGGACATACAGTCCATGGCCAGCAAGTTTTTGTACCGAGCGCGTTCGGCTACACTGAAATGTTCTTGTCGCATGTCGCGGCAATGTTTTTAACGTTGAGGGATCAGGCCCAGGTGAGTGAGCGATTGGATACGGCCCACAGATTGTGGGACGTGTGCTGGAAAAGCGAAGACGGGCGGGCCGATTGGCTCGAGCCGCATGCCGATGTCTTGGCGTGCATCGATTGGGTGTGGGAGCGGCACGCTCGCAAAGCTTTGGATCTTGGATGTGGCGTTGGCCGACATGCACTGGCAATGGCAGCGCGCGGCCTTGAGACCTGTGCGTTGGATGCCAGCGAGGCAGGGCTTGCGCATCTAGGCGAAGTGGCCGAGCGTTCCGATCTCAAGATCGCGTGCCAGCAGGGCGAAATGACGGCCTTGCCCTATGGCGATTGCTCGTTCGACTTCGTCTTGTCCTTCAACGTGATTTATCATGGTGATCGGAGCATCGTTGAGCGGGCGATCTCCGAGATTGCTCGCGTGCTCAAGCCAGGCGGCATCTATCAGGGAACGATGCTTTCAAAGCGCAGCAAGGATTTTGGTAAGGGCCGCGAGGTGGCGCCCGATACCTACGTCGATGAAGCCGACGACATCACCGACAAGGCCCATCCGCACTACTACTGCAGTGGTTCTGAGTTGGCCGCTCTGTTTTATGAATTCGAGCTGTGGTCGCTCCGTGACGTCGCGCATCGTCGTGGCCGTGACTGGCACTGGTACATGATTGCCGAGCGCAAGTAGCTGGTACCGCAAGGCGGCCGAGGCCGGGGACGCGCGCGACGAAGAATGGTTCCCGCGCGAATGTTAACCAAGCACCGGAAAATCGCTCGGTGTATTTGGGGCAGACCAGAATTGCTGATCTCCGAGCCGCCGTCGACCCGAAATCGCTCCATTGTTACCCGGGTGTTACCCCAGAGTGAACACTATTGTTACCCCTGCGTTACCCTGAAAAGATCTTGCCTGTATAAAAAATCACTCTAAATTATTGTTTTTAAATGGCTCCCCGGGCCGGACTCGAACCAGCGACCCAGCGGTTAACAGCCGCTTGCTCTACCAACTGAGCTACCGGGGATCATGA
>JAUVMS010000242.1 GCA_030600135.1 Hyphomicrobiales bacterium
AGATATGGTCGAGCACTGGCTCATGGCCTTGATGCAGCGGGGATGAAAAGTGCAACCCGTGGGCAGGTCGACCGGATTGGGGTAGGCGGCGCCCAGATGCGTATCCGGCACACCGAGCCGCGGGTCCGGCGTGAGCACCGATTCAAGCAATGCTTGCGAATAGGGATGCTTCGGTGTGTCGAACAGAGCCGCGGTGGTTGTTTGTTCAACAATCCGCCCGAGATACATAACCGCGACACGCGTTGCCATGTGCTCCACAACGGCGAGGTTGTGGCTGATCACAAGATAGGTCAGACCGAGTTCCGATCTTAGATCCTGCAGCAAATTGAGGATCTGCGACTGCACCGAGACATCGAGTGCCGACGTCGGTTCGTCGCAAATCACCATCTTCGGCCTGTTGATCAGCGCTCGCGCAATGGCCACCCGCTGTCGCTGGCCGCCTGACAGCTGATTGGGAAAATTATTGAAGACCCGGCGTGGCAATCCAACCAGCTCCATCATCTCTTCGGCTCGCCGTCGCCAGCTATCCGGATTTGGATCACCCTGAACCCTCAGAGGGAGCGTAATGATGCTTCCAATCGTCTTGCGCGGATTGAGCGAGGAATAGGGATCCTGGAAAATCGGTTGCACCGCTTTGGCTACGACTTGCCGCTCGAGCTTACCGATCGGTTGCCCCTCGAGCATGATTGCGCCGCTCGATGGCAGGAGCAAACCCATGAGCATTTTGGCAAGCGTGGTTTTGCCACAACCCGACTCGCCCACAAGAGCCATGACCTCACCGCGCTCAATACTGAAATTGACACCGTTCACCGCATGCAAAGGTCGTTTGGCGCGCATAAAGCCGCCGGAGATCATAAAGGTTCGCGTGACGTCCCGCGCCTCGATAACAATATCGCTCATTGGGCAGCCTGTTTGTTGCGGTTGGCGATGGCCGCCTGCGGACTGAGGACGCAGCGATACTCGTGACCGGCATCCAGGCTTGGACGCAGCGAAACATCCTCTGCGGTGCAGGCCTCGTGCACATAAGGGCAGCGCCCGGCAAAGTGGCAGCCGCGGATCTCTCCTACCAATGACGGCACGATGCCAGGTATCGAGCCCAGATGCGCACCGCGCTCGGTCTTTCCCGGAATTGGAATGCACTCGAGCAACCCCTGCGTATAGGGATGCGTCGGTGAATCGAAGATCTGTGCGGCAGTGCCCGTCTCAACAAATTGACCGGCATACATGACGGCGACGCGATCAGCGACGCGCGCAACGACGCCAAGGTCGTGCGTGATCAGGATCATGCCCATATGGAACTCGTCCTGTAGTTCGGCGAGCAGGTGGAGGATTTGCGCCTGGATCGTTACATCGAGCGCCGTCGTCGGCTCGTCGGCGATGATCATGTCGGGCCCGCACATCAACGCCATTGCGATCATGACACGCTGGCGCAATCCGCCGGAAAGTTGATGGGGATATTGCCCAAGCCGACTACGCGCAGCCGTGATCCCGACCTTTTCCAATAGCCACACGGCACGATCCTTCGCCTCGGCGAGAGAAACACTTTTGTGCCGCAGCATGGCCTCTGTCAGTTGATTGCCGATCGTGTAAGCGGGATTGAGCGATGTCATCGGCTCCTGAAAGATCATGCTCATCTGGTTGCCGCGGATATCGGCCATTTGGCGCTCGGTCATCCCCGTCAGCGCATCACCATCGAGCACCAGGCGTTCTGCTCTGCGCTTGGCCTTGCTCGGCAACAGGTCCATAATTGCGAGCGACGTCAGCGACTTGCCGCAACCAGACTCACCGACAATCGCGAGCGTCTCACCTTGCCCGACATGAAAGCTAACATGCTGCACCGGCCGAAGCATGCCCGATGGGATCGGGATCTCCACGCATAGATCTTCAACTTCGAGAACGCGTTCGGCCATTGGCTCCTCGTTAATTGCGGTTTTCCGGCGCCGTGACATCACGCACGCCATCACCCAAAAGGTTGATCGCAAGCACGAGGAGGAAAAGCGCCGTGCCCGGGATCGTAATGAGCCAGGCCTCGAAGAACATGAGCCCTTTTGCTTCCGCGATCATGAGACCCCAACTCGGCTCTGGCGGTTGAACACCCAATCCCAAGAATGAAAGCGCTGCCTCGAGTAAAATCGCGTGCGCCATCTCAATTGTCGCGACAACGATCAAGTGATTGGTGACGTTCGGCATGATTTCGCTCGCCAGGATACGCCATGTCGAGCAACCGAGCGCCTCCGCGGCGGCAACGAAGTCGAGCCCACGCACTTGCTGTGTCGCACTTCGCATGACGACGGCAAAGCGATCCCAGATGAGCAAACCAAGTACCCATATGACGACCGTGAGCGACGAGCCGATTAAGCTCACGACAGCCAACGCAACGAGAACCACCGGCATCGAAAGTCGCGTCGTGATGATGAAATTGACGACCATATCGACACGACCGCCAAAGTAGCCCGCGAGCACCCCGAGCGTGGTCCCGATGACGCCTGATATGAGCATCGCGGCAAAGCCGATCAACAGCGAAATCCGTGCGCCCCAGAACAACCGCGAAAGGTAGTCCCGCCCGAGCTGGTCGGTTCCAAGCGGGTGCGCCCAGGTCACTTTAGGGCTATCGAACCAAACCGGAGGAATGAGCTTGCGATCGAGGATTTGGTCATATGGATCGTGCGGAGAAATCAGCGGTGCCAGCAACGCCATGGCCAAGATAACGAGGAGAATTCCGCCTCCTATCATCAGGCCCATGTGGCTGAAGACGCGGCGCCGCAAAAGCGCTCCAGGCGACGGCTCAATGGCCTTTTCGAGTGCCACGGCATCGGATTTGATTTCGGTCACGGCCATGTCACATCACCCTGATTCGAGGATCGAGCCAGGCGTTCAACATGTCCGCGAGGAAGGTAAGTATGATGTAGAAAAAGCTGAGGACCAGAACAATGGCCTGCATCATCGGCAGGTCGGCCCGCTGTATCGATTCCCAAGCCAGGAACCCGAGACCGTTGACTGCAAATATCGTCTCGATGACGATCGAGCCGCCCAGCATGAACCCGAATTGCACCGCGGCAAGCGACACCACTGGAATAATCGCATTCCGCAAGGCATGCTTGAAGAGCACGGTCATGGGGCGAAGCCCTTTAGCTCGCGCCGTGCGGATGTAATCCGACGACAGCACCTCCAGCATGCCGGCGCGCGTCAACCGCATAACAGCCGGTGTGATGTAGTAACCGAGCGCGATGGAGGGCATCACGAAGTTCGCCCAGCTCGCCGTACCGGAAATGGGCAGCAGGCGCCAATAGATACCAAGCCAAAGCATCATCGTGAGCGCGAACCAGAAACTTGGCATCGCCTGCCCCACGACCGCAATCGTTAGCGCAATTCGATCAATCAAACTGTTTGGCCTGACCGCGGCAACAACACCCAATGGAATTGACAGCACGAGCGCAAAGATGAGGGCGCAGGCACCGAGCAACATGGTTGTCGGCAAACGCTCGAAGATGACGTCGGCGACGGGCTTCTTCAGGTAATGGGATTGCCCGAAGTCGCCCTGGAGAGCGTTCCATAGCCAATTGGCGTATTGCACCACGATTGGCTGATCGTACCCGTACACGCGGCGGATATTCTGAATGTCTTCCTGCGTTGCCGTTTCGCCAGCCAGGGCAATCGCCGGATCACCAGACAAGTAGATCATCGAGAAGGTGATCATCGAAACGGTGACGGCGACCAGTATCGCAATTCCGAGACGCTTCAGGACATATTGCAGCATGAACTTTCCAAAGGCCGCTCACATCGTAGGGCCGGATATTGCATGTCGGGCGAAGGCATCGACGCCTCCGCCCATTTTCAGGACTAGTTCCACTTCGCAGAGTAAAAGCGCGGGATCTCGTCCGGTGTCGTCTGGAAATCGAGATCCTTGGAATAGACGTAATACTTGGCGTAGGTGAACATCGGCAGCCAGTAGAGTTCGGCTGAGATCTTCGCCAGTGCCTTTTTGTAGGCCATCTTGCGCGCCTCGGGATCGGTCGACGTATCGCCCTCTGCAAGAGCTTTGATCACATCATCGTCCTTGGCTGGATCGTCACGGCCGCCCGAGAAGAAGTGGCTGGTAATCGCCGACACATCGGGGATCGAGTTGGAACCCCAGGTCATGTGGTTGATCGGCGTCTGGCCCTTCCAAACCAGATCGCGAAGCTTGCGATACTGCAGGAATGTCAGCTTCGCCTTGATCCCGACCTTGGCCAGGTCGCCAATCACCGCCTCGGTATATTCCCGTTGACGATAGGCATAGATGTCGAACTCAAAGCCGTCGGGATATCCCGCCTCCTTGAGCAGCGCCTTTGCCTTTTCGGGATCGTAGTTCCACTTCGTGACGTCTTGCGTGCAGGCGAATTGATCAGGGTGGCAGGCTGAGTGAATGACCGACGACGCCGGTCCTACGAGGTTCTTGGTGATGGCCTCTCGGTTGATGGCATGGGCAACCGCCATGCGCACTTTCTTGTCGGTGAAAAACTTCTGTCCCGAATCGCCGTCCACGTCGAATGCCATGTACGAAACCCGCATAGTCTTGGCATTTTCGACCGTCACCTGCCCTTGCTCTTGCAGTCGCTCGGCCTGGTCCTTGGGAACGTCCCAGATCCAGTCGAGACCACCGGTCAGCAACTCCGCAAGCTGCGTGTTCAATTCCTTGATGGTGCGGAAACGGATTTTTCCGATCGTGGGCTGACCTTTGGGGCTGGCTTTGAAATAGTCCGAATGCTTTTCCCAAAGGATGTATTCGCCGGCCTTGAGTTCCGTCATCTTGTATGGACCAGTTCCAACTGGCTTGACGGCACCAAAGTCCTTCTTGCCATCCGCCTTATTTGGTGCGTTGTCGTAGTGACCTGACGGCACGATGAAGACGGCATTCGACAGATAGGCGAGCGCCGCCGGAAACGGTTTGTGAAGATGAATGCGAACTTTGTGGGAAGCTAGTTTTTCCGCTTCCTTCATCCAGCCGACATTGCGGAATGTGAGGACGCCGTTGTCTTTGTTCGAGACATGCTTAACGGTGTAAACGACGTCGTCAGCGTCGAAGTCTGAGCCGTCATGGAATTTGACGCCTTCGCGCAAGTCGACCTCGAGCGTGACATTATCCTTCCACTCCCACTTGGTGGCGAGCAGCGGCTGGAATTCGCCCGTGGTGGCATCGCGGAACAGCAAGCCGTCCCAACCCATATGGCCTTGGATGACCAGCTCACGAGTGTTGTTGTAGTATGGATCAACAACGGCCACCTCTCGATCGGTGGCCCAGTTGAGTGTATCGTCGGACTTGCCAGCGTAGCTGGGCACGACGCCCAGACTGACAGCAGCGATCGCCGCAGCAAGCCCGGTAAGGATGGAGCGCATCATATCGTGGTTATCCTCCCAACAGTCTTAATCTAGGTCGAGCGCGTTTGCCCGCGTCTTCTTATTTGCAACGATCCTCGTTTTTTGCCGGTCATTCAAGTGGTACCGCCAAATTTCATAGTTAAGGAGTGTACTCCCTAAAGAACAATGCACCAATTAGCACCAATTAAGACCGGATGAAAAGTCTTCAGATCACAAATTATGCGTCCCATGCATACCTCTGTTGCATTGGAGGTATGCGTGCACGTCCATACCCAACGCGACACAACTGTGCTTCCGTAATCTGGAGCCGATCCCGTCTGGCAACAATTGTGTACCGGCCGCAACCATGACACGAAGAAACGACCCGATCGCCGGTGCACTTTGGATGCTGCTATCTTGCGCGCTCCTGTCCGGTGTGGCAGCGCTCGGCCGCTACGCCGCACTGGAGGGTGTTCCGCCATTTCAGATTGTCTTTCTCCGCCTTTTGTTCGCACTGCTCACATTG
>JAUVMS010000350.1 GCA_030600135.1 Hyphomicrobiales bacterium
AGGCGGCTACGAGATCGTTGCTGGCGAGCGCAGATGGCGCGGTGCCCAGCTCGCAGGCCAACGCACATTGCCGGTGATCGTGCGCGAGTTGACCGATCAGGAAGTCCTCGAACTAGCGATCATCGAGAATGTCCAGCGCTCGGATCTGAACGCCATTGAAGAGGCGCGCGGCTATAGCGAGCTCATTGGCAGGTACGACTATACGCAGGAGGATCTTGCCCAGGTGATCGGCAAGTCGCGCAGTCACCTAGCCAATACGCTACGCCTGTTGAAGCTTCCCGAAGCTGTCCAATCGCTCGTTGAGGACGGCTCTGTGAGTGCTGGCCACGCCCGGGCCCTCGTGGGTCGCGATGATGCCGAAAAGATCGCCCTGATGATTGTCGAGCAGGGCCTGAATGTTCGCGACGTGGAAGCGCTGGTGCAGGCAGCCGACAAGCCCGGCACCGTGACGCCGGCCCGTAAACGTCGGGAAAAAGACGCCGACACCAAGGCCTTCGAGCGCGAACTTTCAGACGCCCTCGGGCTCAAAGTTGAGATCAAGGTGGGCGCGGGCGAGACCGGCATACTCTCGATTAAGTATGGCAACTTCGATCAGCTCGACTATGTGCGCCAACGGCTTTTGAACGTCGATCGTTAGTTTGTAGATTTGACTATCGGGGCTCAGGACTTGCCGGCTGAGGCGGTACCCAGCCGGGCGATTTCCAACAGCAGCTCGCCTGTTAGCGCCTCTTCCAGCGCGGGATTTCGCCTGGTGAGCGCAACGGTGCGCTGTGCTCGCAGCAAAGCCCGCTCGATGGCGCCCATGGACCAGTCACGGCATTGCTTTTGAAACGCCGCCTGCTGCTTGAAATGGACAGGCGGGCGCAGGCCGCGGATAGCCGCATCGGAACTCTTTCCAGCGTCAATCTGTGCACGAGCACGATGCAGTTTCGCGAGATGGCGCTGCAGCGCGAGCAGCACGGCTTGCGGCGGCTGGCCCGCGGCTACGGATCGATCGAGTTCGCGCACCGCCGGATCGGCCTGCCCGCCCATGGCTGCAAATACAACTCGGTCCAGTGTCTGCTCGGCAACATCACCGACCACGGCATCAACATCGTCGACGGTCAGTTCCTTGCGACCACGCCCAAAAACCGCGAGCTTTTCAACCTCCGCCCGGGAAAGCGCGCGATCGGCCCCCAGCAGGCTGATGAGATGGGTACGCGCCTCGGGCGAGAGCGTTAGCTGTTGTGCGCCGAGAACATCGTCGATCATTCGCCCAAGGCTGGCGCTGTCGTCGCTGTAGCAGGCGATGGCCGCGGCGGATTTCGATGCCTCGAACAGCTTCCTGATTTTTGCGTCGCGCTTCAGGTTGCCGGCCTCGACCAGCAGAAGGCCTTGGATTGTGCCGGGGGCGAGCAGGTCGTCGATCAGAGCCGGCTTCAATCGCGGCCCGGCCTTGAGCCGCAAAACCTTTGGTCCCCCGAACATTGGCAGCGTGCGCAGCTCGACAACTGGCCGATCTGGGTCGTCCGCCAGATCGCTGTCATCCATACGAAGAATTTCGCTCGGCTCGTTCTGTGCCTGCGAGAAGTTGCTTGCGATGAGTTCGGCGCGCTCCGAGACCAGGCCGAGGTCGGTGCCGTGCAATAATACGGCTGTATAAGAATTGGCCGGACTGGCGACGAACTGACTAACTTGTGCTGATTTGAGCGCGACCATAACGCCATGACAGTGCGCGCGAGGCGCTTGCGTTGAATTGCGGTTTAGGCGGCAGCCGACAGGTACGTCGCCACGCGCGTGCGAATGGTTTGAGCCAACTCGCGCGCCGCCCGATTTTCGGCATCCCGGCGCGCGCGAATGTTGGAATAGATGGAGCTGAAGTGTTGGAAGGGCGCTTGGGAATAACCGGCACCTTCGAACACGATCTCATTATTGTCGATTTGAACGAGCTTGAAGTCCCCCGCAAGCGCGTAGATACGTCCATTCGCGTCACCGTCGATCTTGACCAGGATCGACTGCACGGACTCGCGAATTGCAATCTCCAGCTTATAGGTCGGCTCGGCGGCATAGTCACCGCCCGTCGAATGGAAAATCAGCTCATTGCGAATTTGCTGGCCGACCCGGCCGGGTATCGGCGAAACATCGAGTCCGGCCATGGCGTCGGCGACATTCCCGCCGGATATTGAGGTTCCATATAGCGGACGCAATCCGGTGCCACCGCACGCGCCGACAAGTGGCGGCACAAGCGCAACGGCCGCGAGCCCAAGAATGAGGCTCCGGCGGGATTTGTCCACATCTGACATTCGCGCCTCAGGCGACGACATTCACGATCCTTTGCGGCACGACGATGACTTTCTTGACTTTACGGCCTGCGATAGCACGCACGACATTGTCGAGGCCAAGTGCTGCAGCCTCGACATCTTCCTTGGCCGCATCACGCGCAATTGTCAGCTCATCGCGTCGCTTACCGTTCACCTGTACGGCAATCGTGATCACGTCGTCAACGAGCAAGGCCTCATTGACCTCCGGCCAGGGCTGATCCGCCAGCAAGGTGTTGTATCCAAGCCGCGCCCAGCACTCTTCCGCCAGGTGTGGCATCATCGGAGCGAACATTTGGACCATGAACTCGCTCGCCTCCCTGATAGCCCAATCGAGCCCGCGATCGTCCTCCTGAAGCAATTGCTGCAGACTGTTGGTCAACTCGTAAATGTGGGCCACGGCGACATTGAACCTGAGCCCCTCGAGGTTGCGCCCGACGTTGTTGAGCGCGCGATGCGAGGCTCGCCGCAGTTTTTCCGCGTTGGTGCCGAACTCGTCGGGCATGGGCGCACCTTGTGGCACCATCTTTGCGCTTGCCTCGTCAAGCACACGCCAGACCCGCTGAAGATAGCGCCAGGCCCCCTGCACACCCGCGTCTGTCCATTCGATATCGCGCTCAGGCGGTGTATCGGACAGCATGAACCAGCGCGCCGTGTCGGCACCGAACTGGGCAATAATGTCGGTAGGATCGACGGTGTTGTACTTCGATTTCGACATCGACTGTACGGGGCCGACGGTGACTTTCTCACCAGTATCGCGATTGAAGACCGCGCCGTCGCGAAATTCGACCTCTTCCGGATAGAGCCAACGGCCGTCCTCGCCCTGGTAGGTCTCATGGCACACCATGCCCTGGGTAAAGAGACCGGCGAAAGGCTCTTTGAGGCCCACATGACCGGTTTCCTTCATGGCGCGGGTGAAAAACCTCGAATAGAGCAGATGGAGGATCGCGTGCTCCACGCCGCCAATGTATTGATCGACCGGCAGCCAGGCATCGACCGCGTCACGCTCCACCGGCACGTCTGCCTGGGGCGAACAAAACCGCGCAAAATACCATGACGAGTCGACGAAGGTATCGCAGGTATCGGTTTCCCGTTCCGCCTCGCCGCCACACGTCGGGCAAGCGACATGCTTCCAGGTGGGGTGTCGATCGAGCGGATTGCCGGGGATGTCGAGGGAAACATCGTCCGGCAGTTTGACCGGCAAGTCCGCTTTCGGAACCGGAACGACGCCACACTGTCCGCAATGAACGACCGGGATTGGACAGCCCCAATAGCGCTGGCGCGACAGACCCCAATCGCGCAGGCGATAATTCACCTCGCGTTTGCCAATGCCCTTGGCCTCGATCTTGTCGGCAATGGCCTCTTTCGCGTCTTCGACAGTCAATCCATCGAGAAACGCTGAATTGGCCATTCGCCCCGGCCCGGTGTAGGCCTCATTGCCCACGTCAAACGTCTTGGGATCGACATTGCTCGGAACCACGACAGGCGTCACCGTCAGTCCGTACTTGCGAGCAAAATCGAGGTCGCGCTGGTCGTGTGCCGGGCAACCGAATATGGCCCCGGTGCCGTAGTCCATCAGCACGAAGTTGGCGACATAAAC
This sequence comes from Hyphomicrobiales bacterium, assembly GCA_030600135.1. Lineage (GTDB taxonomy): Bacteria > Pseudomonadota > Alphaproteobacteria > Rhizobiales > JAUVMS01 > JAUVMS01. Next base: position 3,898 of record JAUVMS010000350.1, read on the forward strand.
GGGCACCGTCCAATTAGCATCAAACGGATGCACCGCCCTTAATCCGGTATCGAGACCATTCTTTTCGGCGCGCTCGATGTCTTCTTCCGATGTTCCCAATCGGCGACATTCCTCAATGAACGACTTCAGTTTGTCGTCACCCCCCGCCAGGTGCTGTGCCAAGGGGTGCTCGGGCGAAACCGCCATGAAGCTGGCACCAAATAGCGTGTCATGCCGGGTGGTGAAAATTTCGAGATGCTGCAATTCATCCGGCAGCTTTGCACCCGCGAGATCCCAAACCACCGAGCAGCCATAGCTTTTGCCGATCCAGTTGGCCTGCATGAGGCAGACCTTCTCCGGCCAGCGATCGAGCCCGTTCAGCGCCTCCAACAGGTCGTCGGAATATTTGGTGATTCTGAAGAACCACTGGGTGAGTTCACGCTGCTCCACCAAGGCACCGGAGCGCCAGCCCCGGCCGTCGATCACCTGCTCATTGGCGAGCACGGTTTGATCGACCGGATCCCAATTCACCTTCGACGACTTTCGATAGGCGAGTCCCGCTTCCAGAAAGTCCAAGAAAAGCCGTTGTTGCTGATGATAATAGTCGACATCACAGGTCGCCAGCTCGCGCGACCAATCGAGCGACAACCCCATGGATTTGAGCTGGCC
>JAUVMS010000294.1 GCA_030600135.1 Hyphomicrobiales bacterium
AGCACCTCGCTATATTAGGGACATTCGGTATTGCACTAGTTGGGGAATATATGAACCACTGCCTTACAGCGGCCTTTCGGGCGCATTAAAAGTTCGTAATAATCGATTGCGGGATCGGCGTTGGAGAGGGAAGCGATTGGTGTCGATGAGTTGTAAGCGCATGCATCGAGTATTCATTTTTGCGACTGCACTGCTCGGGCTAATTTTGCCAGCCGGCGGCTTGTTCATTGCGACCGGGGTTCAGGCGGCGCAATTCGGCTTGCAAAAGAAGCCGTTAGATCGATATCTCGCGCCATCGGGCCGGATCCAGTCCATTGCCGTGTTCGGCAACGATGATCGCCGCCGTGTGCCAAAACGTTATCGCCAGCTCACTGATCGCATAGGCCTGCTCTACAACAGTCGCGCACGCACACTTTGCACGGCATTCTGTGTTGCTCCCAATGTCGCTGCCACCGCGGCTCATTGTATCTTTCGCCGCACCGATTGGGGACCACAGCCGCTGAAGGAGTTTTGGTTCGAGCTTCGCAAGGGCAAACGCAAGAGCCAGACACGCATCGCAGGTGCCGCCAACAAGGCGGGTATGCAGAACATCATCGCGGGTACGACGAAGTTGCGCGTGCGCCCGCCGATCGACGCCGCCAACGACTGGGCACTCATACGCCTCGCAAAACCTATTTGTACCGGCAAGACGATCGCCGTGCGCGGCATTTCGGCCAAGGCGCTCGAGGCCGCGGCCGGTGCTGGCCGGGTATTTCAGATCTCGTATCATCGCGATTACGAGCACTGGAAGCTGGCCTATTCGCGCCCATGCCAGGTTCGCCGCCAATATCGCGGGCTGCGACGACGCCAGATCCGCCAAGAATTCACCAACCCTGGAAACCTGCTTTTGCATCGCTGTGATACGGCAGGCGCATCGTCCGGATCGCCATTATTGCTCGCTTCCGAGGCCGGCCCGGTGGCAGTCGGTATTAACGTTGGCACCTACGTCCAATCGCGCAAACCTGTTCGCAACAGCCGTGTCGCGCGCGAGGCAAAAGCTCGCACCATCGCAAATACCGGCGTCAACGCTGCGGCGTTTCGCCCGTTCATTTCTCGCATGGAGCGCGCCAAGGTTTTGGCCAACCACAGCACACTCACCAGCCTTCAGGTCAGACTGCGCGAACTCAACCTCTACGGTGGGCCGATCGACGGGATCTTCGGCAACATGACACGGGCCGCAATTCAAGCCTACGAGCGCTCGCGTAGTGAACCACAGACTGGCCTGCCAACACTCAGGCTCCTTGACGCCCTCGGCAAAGCGCCGCCGGTACCCAGACGCAAACCCTATCATGGGGCGAACGCCTCCGTTCACCCAAAATCGTTTGCCGGTCTCCGCAGCCGAGCGACGCTTACGCAACGCTAGCTCACGCTACGGCAGCACACCGGTCGCCAAACTCGCTCAATGCAACGGCCATCAGTTCTTCACGCTGGTAACGATTACCGAGTTCTGCTCGAGCGTCTTGTGCACTGGACACTTGTCGGCGATCTCAACCAGTCTTTGCCGCGCCTCTTCGGTGAGGTCCCCGTCCACTGTTAGTGTGCGCTCGAAACGATCGACACGGCCTTCCCGGCCTTCGGCGCATTCCTCGCAGTCTTTGGCATGGATCTTTTCATGGGCGACGTCGACCCGGACCCGCTCCAGCGCCAAGCCTTTGCGGTCAGCATATAGTCGTAGTGTCATCGACGTGCAGGCGCCGAGTGCGACCGAGAGGAAATCATAAGGCGATGGTCCGGTGTCGTTTCCGCCGTAGCTCGTCGGCTCGTCGGCGACCAAACGATGGGGACCGGAGACAATATCCTGTTGAAATTTGCCCATGCGGGTCTCGGCGACGCTCACTACGTTCGCCGCGCCAGGCGTTTTTAGGACATGCACCCGATCGGGCTCGCGCGCGTCGATGAACCGAGCCGCCCAAGCGCTCAGGACGGAAGCCACATAGGCGGCATCGGCGCGCTTGCTCAAAAGGTGATCGGCACCATCGAGCGAAATAAAACTCTTGGGATGCTTGGCCGCAAGGAAGATTTTGCTGGCGTTATCGATGCCAACGACGTTGTCAAGCGGCGCGTGAAAGACAAGCAAGGCCTTGCGCAAGTTGGCGATGCGCTCTTCGATGGATTGCGCGTGAATATCTTCTAGAAACTGCCGTTTGATTGTGAACGTGCGTCCAGCGAGCGATACCTCGGCCTCGCCCCGCTCCTCGATCTCGTGCAAATCCGCGCCGAAATTATGAGCCACGTGTGCGGCATCAGCCGGCGCGCCGATCGTCGCCACCGCTTTGGCTTCCGGAACGTCACCAGCAGCGGCAAGGACGGCCGCCCCGCCGAGACTGTGCCCGACCAACAACTGCGGTGCTTCGTGCTCGGCCCGCAGATACGCCACCGCCGCCAACAGGTCCTGAACATTGGACGAGAAGTTGGTGTTGGCGAACTCGCCTTCGCTGGCACCGAGGCCGGTGAAATCAAATCGTAGGACTGCAAATCCGTGATCGGTCAATTCGCCGGCGATGCGCGTTGCGGCAAAGATATCCTTCGAGCAAGTAAAACAATGGGCGAATAGTGCATACGCCTTAGGAGGGCCATCGGGCAGGTCGAGACGGGCGGCCAATTGCCCGCCCTGGCTGCCGGGAAACGTCAATTTCTGGCTGGATTTGGGCATTGTCGGTGTTCTCCTGGCGTGAGGGACCCCCACAATGCCAAAGATGGGCAAGTGAACGACTTAGCGCAACAAACTCGTCGTGAACCGAGATCGCGGCTTGTTAGTCCTGCTCATCACTCGACAACACTTCCCTCAGCCTCGCGCGCTCGTCCGCCGTAAGCTCGACTGGCCCGCCCATCGCCTCGGCGGCCCGTCGGCGACGACGATAACTGCGAACAAGAAACCAGGAGGCAAGCAAGAGAATAACGAACGGGCCGAGCCAAAGCACCATCGTATGGGGCCCGAGGGCGGGTCGCAGCAGCACGAACTCGCCATACCGCGCAACGACGTAGGTGATCACTTCATCGTCGCTGTCGCCCGCCTTCAAGCGTTCGCGAACCAGCAGCCGCAAATCCTTGGCGAGCGGAGCATCGGAGTCGTCGATCGATTGATTCTGACAAACCAGGCAACGCAAGCCCGCAGACAGATTGCGCGCGCGCGCCTCGAGTTTCGGATCGGTCAAGATTTCGTCGGGCTGAACGGCGTGCGCTTGACGGCTGCCGAGAACCAATCCCAAGAGGATGCAACATACCAGTATGCCCAGCCGCGACCCAGCCATATCGATCACTCAGCCGGTGCGGGCGTGGCCGCCGCACGGCGAGATCGGCGCGGCGCGCCGACCCGCAATCGCCGGTCACTCAGTGAAAGTCCGCCACCAAGAAACATCACCAATGCGCCGATCCAGATGAGCCGTACAAGCGGATTGAAATAGAGCCGCATCGCGGTCGTGCCATCCTTGAGCTGGTCACCCAGCACTATGTAGAGATCGCCCCTCCATGCGGCATGAATGCCCGCCTCGGTGGTTCCCTGGCGCGGCGCGGAATAGAGCCTTTTGGATGGATTGAGTACGGTGATGGGCGTGCCAGCGCGCTCGACCTTGAACACGCCAACAGTCTCTTGGTAGTTCGGGCCCCGCCGAGGTGCAACGCCGCCGAAGCTGACCGAATAGCCGCCAATCCGAGTTGTGTCACCCGGTTTCATAGCGACGATGACTTCGCTCTGCCATGCGCTCGTCGCGACAATGCCAATGACCATCAGTCCAACGCCGAGATGGGCGCACGCCGTCCCATAGGCAGAGCGCGGCAGCCCCTTGGCCCGGCGCCAAACTTCGCTCCATGGTGCCTTGAAAAGCTTGGTGCGGAAGGCCGTCTCGCTGAGCGCCCCGGCGATGAGCCAAACGCCAAGACCAATTCCGAGCGGAGCGAGCCACGGCGCTCTGACGGTCATTGCGAGCGCACCGATGGCCGCGAGAAAGGCAAGCCCGGCAGCAACGTAGAGCCGCTGGCCCGCAGCAGCGATATCACCGCGCTTCCAGGCGAGCATTGGGCCAAATGGCACGGCCAGCAATAGCGGGATCATCAGCGGCCCGAAGGTCATGTTGAAATAGGGCGGCCCAACGGAGATTTTGTCACCGGTGATCGATTCCAGAACCAACGGATAAAGCGTGCCCGTCAAGACCGCGGCGCAGGCAACCGTCAACAGCAAATTGTTGAGGATGAGGGCGCTCTCCCGACTGATCGGAGCAAACGCCCCGCCCGAGCGCAGCAACGGCGCGCGCCAGGCAAACAGTGAGAGCGCGCCGCCGGTTACCAGCGCCATGATCGCCAGGATGAAAACGCCCCGCGCAGAATCCACGGCAAAGGCATGGACCGACGTCAACACACCGGAGCGCACCAGGAACGTCCCCAACAGGCTGAGGGAAAAGGTGAGAATTGCGAGTAGAATGGTCCACACCTTGAGGGCATCCCGCTTTTCCATGACCAATGCGGAGTGGAGGAGCGCCGTACCCGCGAGCCAAGGCATGAAGGATGCATTTTCCACCGGGTCCCAAAACCACCAGCCACCCCAACCAAGCTCGTAATAGGCCCACCACGACCCCATCGCGATGCCGACTGTCAGGAACATCCATGCCGCGAGCGTCCAGGGACGCACCCAGCGCGCCCAAACGGCGTCGATCTTGCCGTCGATGAGCGCGGCAACGGCAAAGGCGAAGGCGATCGAGAACCCGACATAGCCGGTGTAGAGGAACGGGGGATGGATCGCTAGGGCGGGATCCTGAAGGATCGGATTAAGCCCTCGCCCCTCGAATGGGGCAGGATCAATCCGCGCAAATGGATTGGAGGTCGTGGCGATAAAGAGGAAAAACTGAAGCCCGATTGCACCCTGCACAGCCAACACGATGGTGCGCAAGCGATCCGGCAAATTCGTCCCGAAGGTCGCAACCCCGGCGCCGAAGAGTGCCAAAATCAACACCCATAGCAACATCGAGCCTTCGTGATTGCCCCATACGCCGGAAATTTTGTAGACCAGCGGCTTTGCGGAGTGGGAGTTGTCAAAAACGTTCTTGACGGAAAAGTCAGACGTCACGAAAGCGTGCGTCAGGGAGAGAAAAGC
>JAUVMS010000449.1 GCA_030600135.1 Hyphomicrobiales bacterium
ATCCAGCCTAGGTTTGGTGCGCGGTCTTACCGCGTCCGTTTGGCGGCGAATTGTTCGTGTGGATTGGGATTGCGAGCCCGCGACGCTATCGATTTGCGTCGACGTACTCACATTTGGCTCATGGAGCGGTGTATCGCTCCAGCACCCATGTCGGGGTGGAGAATTGAGGTGGGCCGAGGCCGGTCATTTCCTTCGATCCAACCATGGCAATCAACGCGACGCACCGCATGAAACCGCTGCGCGAGCCCGGCAAAATCGCGGAAGGAAACAGTTTTCCAGCGAACGTGCGGCAACACGCCGCGGGGATTGGTTTGCGCTGGGCAACAAGCTTCGTTCCGGCAAAGGGGCTTTTGCATCGCAGCATCGACCGTTATTGTCGCACAGGTGACTCGAGAGGGCGGAGCAAGCGAGCATGACAAGAACCAACAACCGGGCAAGCGAGCGCACGGCGCAGCGAGATCGCCCCTGGCTCATTCGCACATATTCGGGGCATTCGACCGCCAAAGCATCCAACGAGCTCTATCGCAAGAACCTGGCGAAGGGGCAGACCGGGCTTTCAGTCGCCTTCGATCTGCCGACACAAACGGGTTACGACAGCGACCATGTGCTGGCCAAGGGCGAGGTCGGCAAAGTGGGCGTCCCGATTGGCCATCTGGGCGATATGCGGGCGCTTTTCGATGGCATCCCGCTCGATCAAATGAACACCTCGATGACGATCAACGCCACGGCACCGTGGCTGCTTGCGCTCTATATAGTCATTGCCGACGAACAGGGCATCGACAGGGCAAAACTCTCGGGCACGGTGCAAAACGATATCATGAAGGAGTACCTGTCGCGCGGCACGTACATCTTTCCGCCGGAACCGTCGATGAGGCTGACCCGGGACGTGATCGTCTACACCTACCGCGAAGTTCCGAAATGGAATCCAACCAACGTTTGCTCGTACCACTTGCAGGAAGCCGGTGCGACACCGGTCCAGGAACTCGCCTATGCGCTGGCGACGGCGCAGGCCGTCCTCGACGCGGTGCGAGCATCGGGCGAGGTGCCCGAGAGCGAGTTTCCCGTGGTGGTCGGGCGCATTTCATTCTTCGTCAACGCCGGGCTTCGCTTCGTCACCGAGCTTTGCAAGCTGCGTGCTTTTACAGAGCTTTGGGACGAGATTTGCGCGACACGCTATGGCGTCGAAGATCCAAAGCTCAGGCGATTTCGCTACGGTGTGCAGGTCAACAGCCTCGGGCTAACCGAGCAGCAACCGGAGAACAACGTCTACCGCATCCTGTTGGAAATGCTCGCCGTGGTGCTGTCGAAGAATGCCCGGGCGCGGGCGGTGCAACTGCCGGCCTGGAACGAGGCGCTCGGCCTGCCACGCCCTTGGGATCAACAGTGGTCTATCCGCATGCAGCAGATCGTCGCCTATGAAACCGATCTGCTCGAGTACGGCGATATTTTTGACGGCTCCAAGGAAGTGGAGGCCAAGGTCGAGGCGCTCAAAGCGGAGGCGCTGGGCGAGCTCAAGATCATCGATGAGCTTGGCGGTGCGGTGGCAGCGATCGACTACATGAAGCAGCGCCTGGTGGAATCGAATGCCGAGCGCGTGTCGCACATTGAATCCGGCGAGCAGGTGGTTGTCGGCGTCAATCGCTGGACCGAGAGTGAACCGTCGCCGCTCGCAGGCAGCAATGACGGGGGAATTTTAACCGTCGGCGAAACGGTCGAGGCGGATCAGGTGGCGCAACTCAAGGCTTGGCGCGACGGGCGAGACAGCGACGCGGTCAACAGCGCACTCGCAGAACTAAGTCTCGCAGCGCGTGACGGCCGCAACATCATGGAGACCACGGTCGCCTGCGCCAAGGCCGGCGTCACCACGGGCGAGTGGGGTGCGGCACTGCGCGAAATCTTTGGCGAATATCGTGCGCCGACGGGAGTTGGGCAGGTTGCGGGCGACAAGAACGACGGCATTGATCACGTGCGTGCGGCGGTCGATGCGGTTTCCAATAGGCTGGGGCGGCGAATTAAGTTTCTCGTCGGCAAACCGGGGCTCGACGGGCACTCCAACGGGGCGGAGCAAATTGCGGTGCGGGCCCGCGACTGCGGCATGGAGGTGGTCTACGAAGGGATCCGGCTGACGCCGGCGCAAATTGTCAATACCGCACTCGAGGAAGGTGTGCACGTTGTCGGACTTTCCATCCTCTCGGGTAGCCATGTCGCGTTGGTGCGCGAGGTTTTGGAGCGCATGTGGGCTGCAGGGCTCGATGAAATTCCGGTGATCGCGGGGGGAATTATTCCTCCCGAAGATGCCCAGATCCTTAAGGCGGCCGGGGTAGCCGCCGTTTATACGCCCAAGGATTTTCAGCTCAATGCCATCATGGCCGATATCGTCAAGTTGGTAGGGCGTCAGGCGGAAGCTGCTTGAACTTACTCAGTTCAACATACTGTCGCCCAACAATTGCAGGGGCCGTCGCTCCATAGGCAGCTAACTTGCTCACGCTTACCCGATGGTATTTGCCCCTGCCAGGCGGTCACTCTCTCAGCTTTCAGTGGAGCTAGGGCTCCTCAATACGACGCTTGTTGACCCGCATCCTGCTGGTCAATAGCGCCGACTTACGCGCGCCATGCTGCAGGGCATTGGGCCAAAACACATTCAACGCAACAAGCAGTATAATCATGCATCATCCATCATAGGTCGTTGATCACACTTGTGTATTTCACCTCGATATGACGTCTCCTTACTTTGTGCTCCGTCGCAATAGTGCCCGTTTGGGCTCAAGCCGCCTTTGCTCAGGGATCGAAATCCGTGAGTGCCAAAAAATCTTCAATGCGGCATCCGCTCAGCGAAAGCCGAGACAGGGCAGATTAATTTTCAGGGAGCAAGCAAGATCCGCCGGTTTGCAGCAGGATAGGTGTCGATCTAGTGCAAATGCACGCGTGTACAGCATCGTTATCAAACTCTTAACGGATCATCCGCCTACCCCTACATGAAGATAGTTAACAAGACGTTAACATCGCAGAAATAATTTGTTTACTTCCGGAGCAATCTCTCAATCGGATGCTAGAATGACAGTGTTCGCGAATTGCGCATGGTCATTCGCGAAGGAAAGTCGAGAGATAAACTCCATTATTCTTTTGGTGACGGCTCGGGAGACTGTGGGAAAGGTGGGCTAGTCCCGATTTATTGCCCGGTAGAGGCGGGGGCCAATCACCTCAAAGTGGTTATCCAAGTAAAAGTCCACCGTTCTTTGCCAGCGCGGCAGATCAGGCGCCCCAACCTCCTCCAAGACTTGCCAACCGGCTTTCCTTGCCACCTCAACCGCCTCATGCACGAGTGCTCGGCCGAGACCTGAAGAGCGAAATTGCGGATCGACATAGAGTTCGCAGCTCTGTCCCTAGTCCTCTGAACCCTCCGGAAAGCCCAGTGTTTTAGCGCTTTTCAGCGCTTTGATCGCTATGCCGTTTTACAAGGTTTTTTCATAC
>JAUVMS010000243.1 GCA_030600135.1 Hyphomicrobiales bacterium
GCAGCTTGGTTCAAAAGCAGAAACAAGTCCGCAGAGCGTAGCCCGGCAATGTCGCGATATTGCCAGCGCGGCAAGATGTGGTGATCGAACGTGCCTTTAAGCGCGAGGAGTGTGTGTTGTGCGTAGTTGTCATTACAGAAATGATCGAGCCAGGCTTCATAGAGCTCACCAACCGTGAGGCTCTCCGTCCGCATATCGGTGGCGGGGTCATAGCCACTGGCTACGCGGCCCTTAATCGCAAACAGCTTCTCACGCGCTTGCGCGAGGCTTAAATCTGGGTATGTTCCGATTTTCAGGCGCGCCTGTTTGCCCGCGAAACGGTAGCGAACAGACCATCGCTTCTGGCCATTGGGCGACACGCGCAGCATGAGGCCGTTACCATCACTGAGATCAATCCGCTTGCCGCGCGGTTTGACTTGCCTTAGCTTTGTATCCGTCAATTTCATACGGAATTTTGTGCCCCAACATGTGCCCCAAAGTCAAGATGGTTGCATGCAGAAAGGAAATAACTTATTGATATGCCTGGTGTATTTTCGAATGAGCCAGCTTCAGCCGCTTGGCCGGTTATGCCGAGAGATTACAATGCCGTCAGGGACTTCGTTGACCGAAATGTTGCCGACGGACGCGCCGACAAGGACGCGTTCATAGATCCCGCGCACACTCTAACTTATGGCGCGCTCCAAACGCGGTCCAATCAATTTGCCAACGCCTTGCGCCGCCTCGGCGTCGCGCGCGAACAGCGCGTTGCCCTAATCTTGCTCGACACGGTTGCGTTGCCGGTTGCCTATTGGGGCGCCATGCGGGCTGGCGTCGTTCCGATCCCGCTCAACACCCTGCTCACCACGGAGCAGTATGGCTACATGCTGAGGGACAGCCGGGCCGTTGCCATGGTCGTGTCCTCGGCCCTCTGGCCCAAGATCGAACCGGTGCTCGCTGACCTCCCGGAGATGCGGGTGGTCGTTATTTCCGATGGTGAACCGGGTTGGGGACAGTTCAGTTTCGACCAGCTCCTTAGCGAGAGCCCGAGCGAATCCGAGACCGCCGACACCTGCGCCGACGACGTCGCCTTCTGGCTCTATTCGTCCGGTTCGACCGGCAGCCCCAAGGGGGTAAAGCATCTCCACGCCAGCCTGATGCATACCGCCCGTCTCTATGGCCAACAGGTTCTGGGCATCGTTGAAGACGACAAAGTGTTCTCCGCCGCCAAGCTCTTCTTCGCCTATGGCCTCGGCAATGGCATGTCGTTCCCGATGTCGGTTGGCGCCACCACGGTGTTGCTGCCCGACCGCCCGACACCGGACGCGGTCATGAACGTCATGGGCACCCACCATCCGACGATATTCTACGGTGTGCCGACACTCTATGCCGCCATGCTTGCCAGCCCTGAACTCGGTCGCGGAGCCGGCTCGAACAATTTACGGATTTGCGTCTCGGCCGGGGAAGCCCTGCCCCAGGAAGTTGGCGAGCGCTGGCGTGAACTCGTCGGCACCGACATCATTGACGGCATCGGCTCGACCGAAATGCTCCACATCTTCCTCTCCAATCGTCCCGGCGACGTGAGCTACGGCTCATCCGGCATACCGGTGCCGGGCTACGAAGCTCGCCTGGTCGGCGAGGATGGCGAATCCATCGGCGAAGGCGACATTGGCGAACTTGTCGTGCGCGGACCCTCGGCCGGTGAGGGATACTGGAACCAGCGGGAGAAATCCCGCAAGACCTTTGCCGGTGAATGGACATACACGGGAGACAAATACCGCCGCGAAGCTGATGGCCGCTACTACTACTGCGGCCGCACCGACGACATGTTCAAGGTGAGCGGCAATTGGGTGTCACCGTTCGAGGTGGAATCTGCCCTTATCTCCCACGAAGCCATCTTGGAGGCCGCGGTCGTGGGCAAGGAAGACGATGACGGTCTCGTCAAGCCGAAGGCGTTCATCGTGTTGCAGGACGGCTTTGTGGCCAACGACGTGCTTTTCGCCTCCTTGAAGGACCATGTGAAGGCAGCTGCGGGCCCTTGGAAATATCCCCGCTGGATCGAAGCGCGACAGGACTTGCCAAAAACCGCGACCGGAAAAATTCAGCGCTTCAAGCTCCGTGAAGACAACTAGTTGGAGCAGCCGTACCGCATCGCCGTGTTGGCGTGTCGTTGACAACCGCTAATCGCCTATGCGGCTCAATTTCTAGGGCGTGCCAGCACATCGTGATCTAATTTATAGGAACCATGCGATATGCCATACGCGTTGGACGATAATCAGGTTGAGGTCGATGGCGTCCATCTCGAGTGCCGTTGGATTGGCCCGGCGCCCGACGTCGCACCGACAATCGTCATGCTTCACGAAGGCCTCGGATGCGTCGCGCTCTGGCGTGATTTTCCCGATCGCCTTGCCGCCGCCACCGGCTGCGGTGTCTTCGTCTATTCGCGCCAGGGCTATGGCCGGTCCGATCCCATCGGCCTCCCACAGCCCGTGAGTTATATGCACGACCACGCCAAGAACGTCCTGCCGCGGCTTCTTTCAGCCATTGGCTTCGAGCGCGGCATCCTGTTGGGCCACAGCGACGGGGCGTCCATTGCGACGATTTATACGGGCAGTATCGAGGATCACCGCGTGCGCGGTTTGGCGCTCTATGCGCCCCACTTCTTTGTCGAGGACATCTCTGTCGAAAGCATCGACAAGGCCAAGCGGGACTACGAGGAGGATGGCCTGAAGGATCGTCTCGCCAAGTACCATGGCTCGAACGTTGATGGCGCGTTCTACGGTTGGAACCGGCCGTGGCTCGATCCTGAGTTTCGCCGCTGGGAGCTTGGCGATTGCATCGCCCACATCAGGGTGCCGATGCTCATCGTCCAGGGCGCCGACGACCAATACGGCACCGCCGCCCAAATCAGTTATGCCGAGACCGAGGCCTATTCCCCGGTCGATTCCGTTCTCCTCGCCGACTGCGGGCACGCGCCGCAACTCAACCAACCGGACCGGACGCTTAAGGAAACCGCGAGCTTCGTTGACCGCTTGATGGTAGCCCACGCCGAAGCCGCCCCGCTCACTGTCAATCTATAGGCATTTGTTCCGGGCCAGCCGGTTGCCCGGCTCACGCAGAGGTATCATCGGGCTCTTTTAGCCCGCGCCCAACGAGCAGGGCATCGACGCTTGGCATGCGCCCGCGAAAGGCCTGGTAGGCCTCGGCCGGGTCACACCGCCCGCCGGCGGAATAGATGAACTGGTAAAGCCGGTTCGCCGTCTCGCGGTCGAATATGTCTCCGGTTTCTTGGAATGCGCAAAAGGCGTCGGCATCCATCACTTCGGACCAAAGGTAGCTGTAGTATCCCGCGGCATAGCCGTCGCCGGCGAAGACGTGGAGAAAGTGCGGCAGGCGGTGGCGCATGATGATCTCGTCCGGCATTCCGAGCCGATCAAGCGCGCCCGCTTCGAAAGCATCGATATCACGGGCCTCTTCGGGATCAGCTTTGTGCAGTTCCATGTCGACGAATGCCGAGGCCACATATTCGACAGTCGAAAATCCCGATCCGTAGTTTCGGGCCTCGAGCAGTCGATCGAGAAGGTCTTCCGGGATCGGCTCGCCGCTCTCGGCATGTGCTGCGAACTTGCGCAGGATTTCCGGCTGCTCCAACCAGTGCTCGTAAAGCTGCGACGGTAATTCTACGAAATCTCCGGCGACGCTCGTCCCCGAGATATAAGGATAGGTGACGTCGGAAAGCAGGGCATGCAGGGCGTGGCCAAATTCATGAAACAGTGTTCTGGCATCGTCGAAGCTCAGCAAGGCCGGCCCGCCGGCGCGGCCCTTGACGAAATTCATGACGTTGACGACCAGCGGCCGAATGTCGTCATCGACGCGCTCCTGGCTGCGAAACGAACTCGACCAGGCGCCGCTGCGCTTCGACGGTCGGGCAAAATAGTCGCCACAGAATATGCCCACGTGCCCGCCGTCGGCGTTGAGCACCTCCCACACCCGAACGTCGGGGTGGTGGACAGGCATATCGTCGAGTGTCCTGAACGATAGCCCAAAGAGCCGATTGGCCGTGTGAAAAGCCGCCTCAATGATGCCATCCAGCTGAAAATATGGCTTGATCTCGCCTTCGTCGAGATTGTGTTCCGCCTTGCGCACCTTCTCGGCATAGTGCCGCCAATCCCAGGCCGCGAGATCGAAGTTGCCGCCCTCCGCCTGGACCATGGCCTGCAGCCGATCGCGCTCTTGCTCGGCCCTTTCGAGTGCCGGCGCCCAGACCTCCATCAAAAGGTCACGAACCGCCTCGGGCCGCTTGGCCATGGCGTCGTCGAGCTTGTAGTCGGCAAACTTTTCAAAGCCCAAAAGCTTTGCCCGCTCCTGGCGGAGTGCGACGATTTCGGAAATCAGCTCGCGGTTGTCGGTTTCCCCACCGTCCGCACCACGACGGGTCCAAGCCTTGAACGCCTCTTCCCGCAGGTCGCGCCGCTCGGAGAACTGCAAGAACGGCTCAATGCTGGAGCGCGCCAGTGTGATAGCGTGCTTGCCTTCAAGGCCGAGGTCGGCGGCGGATTGCGCTGCGGCCTCGATCAGAAAATCCGGCAAACCGGCGAGAGCATCGTCACCCTCGAGCACCAATTCGTAGGACGCCTCATCGGCCAGCACGTTTTGCGAAAACCGGGTGCAGAGTTCCGATAGTCGTTCGACGATCTCCGCAAGCCGCTTTTTTGCGGCGCCATCGAGGCGGGCCCCACCCCGCACGAAACGCGTGTGATAGCGCTCGAGCACCCGTGCCTGCTCGCCCGTGAGTTCGAACTCATCTGTTCGCTCGAACAGGTCGGCGATGCGGCCGAACAGCGCCTCATTGGCGTAAATCTCATTGCTGTGCGCTGCGAGCCGGGGGGCGTAGTCGCGCTCGATCGCCTTGCGAGCATCATTGGTGTCCGCAACCGCCAGATTGAAGAACACGCCCGCCACGCGCCTGAGCTGTCGCCCGCTCCGCTCGAGCGCCACGATTGTGTTATCGAACGTCGCTGGCTCGCTCGCTTTGGCAATGGCCGCGATCTCTTTGCGGTGCGCCGCAAGGGCGCAATCGAATGCCTCGGCGAAATGCGTATCCGAAATCGCCTCGAACGGCGGCATCTCGAACGGCGTCGTCCAAGACGTGAGCAGTGGGTTGTTGTCGCGGGTCACGAGCGGCGCTCCTGCTGTTAACACGCGCTCACTTATTCTTGGATGCGCCCCCGATGCAAGGTGTTGAATTCTCCGATTGCCTCTCGACGAAGAGCCGACGCTGCGTCAAACCACCGGCGCGCCATAACCCCAGCTATAGGGCACGGGGCCCGAGAGGGCGATCACGTCACCCTCATCGAGCACGCTCTCTGTGTTCAGCCCACCATAAAGGCTCGGCGTAACATCTCGGCCATTGCGCATCACCAGGTAGACCTCGGCGAGCGGTATTGAGAGCGCCCGTATCACGTCGCCCACCGAACTGCCTGCCGGCAACGACAACGTTTGGAACGGGCCGTCCTTGCCGGCGAATTTCGAAACGCTGTTAAACAGCCGTGCTTCGATCGTGATCAACCGGCCATCGATATTGTGGCCAATGCCGGCTATCTGCATCCGTCGCATGGTTGCTTCGGTTCCGTGCATGTCGTCTCCTCGATCTGCTCAATTCCATGTGCCACCGGCGGCCCGCTTACCCATGGTGTCACCGACGTGCTCGCCATTCACGACCATCTGAAGAACGATCTCGGTTTTTTCGAAGTTGGTTTTTTTCCTGCTACATCGGGCGACATTTCGGCATTCAATTTGACCGCCGAAGAGTTGGTTCAGGTTTTCAAGGACATGAAGATCTTGGGCCAGCACTATGTCGA
>JAUVMS010000432.1 GCA_030600135.1 Hyphomicrobiales bacterium
AACCGTCCGGCTAGCACGCGGGTTGACCTCGATGAGAAAAATTTCATCGCCCTTTATGGCAAACTGCACATTCATCAACCCGACGACGCCCAATGCGCGCGCCAGCCCGGCCGCCTGGCATTCGAGTTCTTGCACGATCTCGCCAGACAACGAATGGGGCGGGAGCGAACAGGCTGAGTCGCCGGAATGAACGCCGGCCTCCTCGATATGTTCCATCACACCGCAAATGACGATATCCTCGCCATCGCAGAGCGCATCGACGTCGACTTCGATGGCATCGCGCAGATAACCGTCGATCAGCACCGGCGTTCCGTCGGACACCACAACCGCTTCGGTGATGTAGCGTTTGAACTGCAACTCGTCGTGCACGATCTCCATGGCGCGGCCACCCAAAACGTAGGACGGCCGGATCACCACCGGATAGCCAATTTCAGTCGCGATCGCGCTGGCTTCCTCAACAGATCTCGCGATGCCGTTTTCTGGTTGCGTGAGTTTGAGCTCGTCAACCAGGTCCTTGAACCGGTCCCGGTCCTCAGCGAGGTCGATGGCGTCCGGCGATGTGCCGAGAATCTTGATACCGGCGGCTTCGAGCGCACCGGCAAGTTTGAGCGGCGTTTGCCCGCCAAACTGAACAATAACCCCTATGACATTTCCGTTTCGCTGCTCGGTCCGAATGATGCTGATGACGTCCTCCGCCGTCAAAGGTTCGAAATAGAGCCGGTCGGACGTGTCATAGTCAGTCGAAACCGTTTCCGGATTGCAATTGATCATGATGGTTTCATAGCCCGCGTCCGAGAGTGCGAACGCAGCATGGCAGCAGCAATAGTCGAACTCGATGCCTTGCCCGATGCGATTGGGTCCACCGCCAAGGATGACGACTTTTTCCCGCTCGCTCGGTCGGGCCTCGCACTGGGCCTCGCCGCCGACGCAACTCTCGTAGGCCGAGTACATGTAGGCGGTTGGCGCCGCGAATTCTGCTGCGCAGGTGTCGATGCGCTTGAAAACGGGCCGCACGTCGAGCGCCTGGCGTCGCTGGGCGACAGAATTTTCGTCAACGCCGCAGAGTTCTCCCAGGCGCGCATCCGAAAAACCCATCGCCTTCAGCATGCCGATCCCCGCGGCCGTTTCCGGTAGCCCATGGGCCGCGATCTCGCGCTCCATGTCGACGATTTCCTGCAGGCGTTCCAGATACCACGGGTCAATCCCGCACGAGTCATGCACCTGCTCGTGGTCGTAGCCGAGCCGAAGTGCCTGGGCGACCTTGAGAATGCGGTCCGGTGATGGGGTGCCGAGCGCCGCCCGCACGACGTTCTTGTCGTCGCCTTGCCCAAGCCCCTGAAAGCTCACGTCGTTGAGGCCGGTGAGACCAATCTCCAACGAACGCAACGCCTTTTGCAGCGATTCATTGAACGTGCGCCCAATCGCCATAACCTCGCCGACGGATTTCATCGACGTCGTGAGAACGGGCTCGGCGCCAGGAAATTTCTCGAACGCAAAGCGCGGAATCTTGGTCACGACATAGTCGATCGTCGGCTCGAAAGACGCCGGCGTCGCACCGCCGGTGATGTCGTTTTCCACTTCGTCCAGCGTATAGCCAACCGCGAGCCGGGCGGCGACCTTGGCAATCGGAAAGCCCGTCGCCTTGGATGCCAGTGCCGACGAGCGCGACACGCGCGGGTTCATCTCGATGATAATGAGCCGCCCATCGGCCGGGTTGACGGCAAACTGTACGTTTGAACCGCCCGTCTCGACGCCGATCTCGCGCAACACCGCAATCGAGGCGTTGCGCATGATCTGGTATTCCTTGTCGGTCAACGTCAACGCCGGTGCGACAGTGATGGAATCGCCCGTGTGCACACCCATCGGGTCGACGTTTTCGATCGAGCAAACGATGATGCAGTTGTCGTCGCGATCGCGCACGACCTCCATCTCGTACTCTTTCCAGCCGAGCACCGATTCCTCAACCAGCACCTCGGTCGTCGGCGAGGCGTCGAGCCCGCCCTCGACGATGCTGATGAATTCTTCGCGGTTGTAGGCGACACCGCCGCCGGTCCCGCCGAGCGTGAACGACGGTCGAATGATCGCCGGCAGCCCGACCAACGATAGCGCGTCCAGCGCCCCGCCAAGCGAGTGCACCATCTGCGCGCGCGGAACCTCGAGGCCGATCCGTTCCATGGCATTGCGAAACAGCTCGCGGTCCTCCGCCATGTCGATGGCAGGCGCCTTGGCGCCGATCATCTCGACACCAAAGGTCTCCAGGATGCCTTGTTTGTTGAGGCTGAGTGCGGTGTTCAGCGCCGTTTGCCCGCCCATTGTGGGCAGCAGCGCGTCGGGGCGCTCGGCGGCGATGATCTTGGCCACAATCTCGGGCGTGATCGGCTCGATGTATGTCGCATCGGCCAACTCCGGATCGGTCATGATCGTCGCCGGATTCGAATTGACGAGGACGATCCGATATCCCTCGGCCTTCAGCGCCTTGCACGCTTGGGTGCCGGAATAATCGAACTCGCAGGCTTGGCCAATCACGATCGGGCCTGCGCCGATGATCATGATCGATTCTATGTCGGTCCGTTTGGGCATTGCGCGCGTGATGTAATGAAGTTGGCCGCGTTTGGCTAGTCCGAGCGCGAAGTCGCGCCCGTTCGCCGCAATCGGTCGGTTCGGTTATTAGGTATCTTCGCGCGTTCAGTAATGCATCAAATGCAACAAATCAAAGGCAGCAAGAATATGGCTTGCCTTACTCACAGATTTGCGTGTTGTCGTCGCCAAGGGGTGAGGCGATCGGCAAGCGATCGCCTCGAAGATCTTCAAGCAGCGTTTTTCAATCGCTCAGGCAATGTTGCGCCATAACTCGCGCGCTTTGAAAAGGCGTCACGAAAGCGTCGAACGTTGCTCGCGGCCGCCAACAATTCGTCGCCTTCGGGCATCACCGCCACGTAGTCGACCATCGGCAGCAGGACAAGGTCGACAAGCGTGATCGTTTCACCCAGGAAATAGGGGCCGTCAGTGAGCGCCTCATTGACGATTTGCAGTTGGTCGCGGACGTCCGGCAATGCCGCGTCGATCGCGTCCCGCCTCGGCTGTCCGTCCTCGCCTTTCGGAAACGCATATTCGAGAATGTATCGCCGGACGACCACGGGATTGAAGTAGCAATGCAGCGCACTCGCCCACTGTTCCGCGCGTGCCGCATCGACGGCGCTCTCGGGAAAGAGTCGAGGCCCGCCGAACGTCGCCTCGAGGTATCGACAGATGGCGCTCGTCTCAAAGATGACGACATCGCCATGGCGCATCACCGGGATTCGCCCATAGGGATGAAACGCCAAATGGATTGCTGAGCTCAAGTCTTGAGGCCCCGTCAGATGAGCCGGATTTAGCGTATAGGCGATGCCCTTTTCCTCACAAAAGAGGCGTGTGGTGCGGACATAAGTGCTGGCATCAAAGCCGATAATCTCTATCTGTGACATGCACTAATCCTTGGTCGGTTTCTTCTTTTTTGCTCGGCGCGTTTTTTTCCTTGGGCGCCAAACCCGAGACGTAGGCGAACGAGCGACCGGTCCAACGGACCAGTTGTTCCTCGTCCGCCAGAACCGCCTC
>JAUVMS010000205.1 GCA_030600135.1 Hyphomicrobiales bacterium
AGAACGTCCCTGCCGGGACGATGGCGGTGGTGAGATCGCCCCAGGCTTTGCGACGCTCGAAAGAGCAAAGCGCGCTTCACACATTGATCCACCAACGTCAGTCTGCGCCATCATGCGGCGGGCAAGCCCTGACCGCGGAGAGAACCTTGGACCCGGCTAGGACAAAAACAAGAGAGCTTGACAACCAACCCCGGAATTAGAGAACAGCCTGGGTCACTACCCGCCTGTCTCCCCACCGCCTAGAGTTTCCGCGACCCTATCAGGAAGCCGCCGAAACGTAGGCATCGGGCGGATTAGATGGCCATGTCTCGACATGACCCCATCACGCTGTTTCGGATCATGCCTGTGTGCGGCGGCAGCTGAGGTTAGACCAATCGTTGTCGACGGGCCAACTGACGTTGCGGTGCCACGCTGTCTTCCCATCTGAACTCGGCAAAATGGACCGCGCCTCCCCTTCCCGCCCCCTCACATCCCGAGGTAGGCGCGCTTCACGTGGTCGTTTTCGTGAAGCTCCTTGGCGGCACCTTTGAGCGCGACATTGCCGGTTTCCAGAACATAGGCAAATTGGGCCAACTGCAACGCCAGTTCGGCATTTTGCTCCACGAGCACGACCGGCACACCCCGGGCGGAAATCTCAACGATGATCCGAGCGATTTCCTCGACCAAGACCGGCGAAAGCCCCATCGATGGCTCATCGAGCAGCAGCAATCGGGGTCGGCTCATCAAGGCGCGTCCGATAGCCACCATTTGCTGCTCACCACCCGACATCGATCGTGCCCATTGCCTCCGACGCTCCTCCAGTCGAGGAAAATGATCGAACACGGACCGAAGATCGCTTTCGATCTCAGCCCGATCATCCCGCAAAAACGCCCCCGTTCTGAGGTTCTCTTCAACCGTTAGATCGGGAAAGACCCGTCGCCCCTCGGGCGCGTGCGCGATGCCACGGCGGACAATCTCCTCCGGCGGAAGTTGGTCGATCCGTTCGCCGTCAAAGCGGATTTCACCGCTGCTTGGCCGCTCCAATCCGGAAACCGTTCTGAGCGTCGTCGTCTTGCCCGCGCCATTGGCGCCAATGATGGTGACAATGCCGCCCTCCGGCACCGACATGCTCACGCCCTTGAGTGCGGCAACCTTGTTGTAGTGCACATGAATGTCTTCAATCTCAAGTAACACCGGCCGCACTCCCAAGATAGGCCTCGACGACGTCCGGGTTTGATCGCACCTCCTTCGGCGTGCCTTCGGCAAGCAACGAACCAAAATTCATAACGGTAATGATATCGCATAGGTTCATCACGGCCTGCATGTCGTGCTCGACGAGCATGATCGTCACGCCCCGGTCACGAACCTGGCGCACGAGCTCGATCATACGGCGGGTCTCTTGCGGGTTCATGCCGGTAAACGGTTCGTCGAGCAGCAAGAGTTTCGGGTCGGCCGCCAACGCGACGGCCATGCCAAGGGCTCGCTGGTGGCCATGGGGCAGACTATTTGTGGGTTCCTCTGCGAGATCGAGCAAATCGAAGAACTCGAGAATTTCGCGCGATTTCTCCTCCGCCGCCTGCTCCGTCTCCCGGTCAGACCCAAGCACCCGCGACAGGAAACTCGCTTTGGCCATGCGATGGCACCCGATCTTGACATTGTCGACTACCGAGAATTCCTGAAAAAGCGTCGTGCCCTGGAAAGTACGGACGAGGCCAATTTCGGCGAGTGCGCTTGTCGAACGCCCGGAGATATCGTCGCCATGGTAGATCACTTGTCCGCTTGACGGAGAATAAAAACCGCTGATGACATTGAATGTCGTCGTCTTGCCCGCCCCATTGGGACCGATGAGCCCGTGAATACGCCCCTCGCTAAGACTGAAGCTCAAATGGTCGACGGCGATCAACCCGCCGAAACGTCGCGTCAAATTGCGCGCCTCGAGAATTATATCTCCGTTCGATGAGCTTGACATTGCGTTGCGTATCCTGGTGGCCTAGGTCGAGCAAACCGGCTGATCGGGGTCTTGGTCTGCAACGAGAGGTTCGGGCAGACAAACGTCGGGTGAACGATATCGCGGCCGCACCTCCATCACGTTTGTTCTCCATCGACTTCAACTGAGGGGCGGGCGGTGTTCCGGGCTTTGCCATCGTTGCCCCTGAACCATTCCCTGACTTGCGGCACGAGGCTCTCGATTCCCTTGGGCAAGAACAGCATCGCGGCGATCAGGATCGCGCCATAGATCATGGGCCTGACCGTATCGAGACCGAGCCCCCTGAGCACCATTTCGTTGATGACTGTGAGCACGACAACACCAAGTATGGGCCCATAAAACGTCGCCGTGCCGCCGACGATCGCCCACACCAGAACAAAGACCATCTGGTCGACACCAAACCGATTGGGATTGATTGTGCCGACGTAGTGAGCATAGAGCGCCCCGGCGAGGCCGGCAAAGAACGACGCGATCACAAACGCGAGCATACGGTAGCGGAAAGTGTCGACGCCGACCGATTCGGCCAACTTGTCCTGCCAATGAATTGCATGGAATGTGAGGCCGATGCGGGAGCGCTCTACGCGATAGAGAATGTAAAGCGAGACGCCCACCACGAGCAGACAGAAGAAGTAATAGTTGACCGGCTCGTAAAAATCGATGCTGACGACGCCAACCTTGATGTCAGGGAAAGCGTCGATCCGTTTGATGCCCTTCGGCCCACCAAATGGGAATGTGAAGCGCTTCCAAACGAGTCGTATGATCTCGCCTGCGGCGAATGAGCCGATGAGAAAATAAAATCCCTTCATTCGAAACAAGGGATAGCTGAGGGCGAACGCCGCAAGGCCGGCGAAGCATGCCCCGATCAGCATCGAGATGGGAACGGGAACGCCCAGTTTCTTGGCAAAGAGTGCGCTTGCGTAGGCGCCGACGCCCATCATCACGACATGCCCGAGCGACCACTCACCGGTCAGCGTCAGCAGCCTGTAGCTCGCCACCAGCAGAACGTTGATGACCAGAAAAACGGCAATTTCCTGCTGTGAGTAACTCAAGAGGTAGGGTAGAATGCAAAGGCCCGCGAAAAGCACCAAGAGAGCGTGCCCGCGGACAAGCCCGACAAGCGACTTGATGTACCGATGTTCCAGCAACCGAGCGATTGGCGCCGGAACACGAGGTGCCGTTCGCACCCACTCCATCGTACGGGCGACCGGCTGGGAGATGCCTGGCGCCGCGCGGAAACCTTCAACCATTCGCGTGACGGGCTCGGCTTCTCGGACCCGCCGGGCCAACCCGGACAGGGCGTCCAAACCACGCCCCAAGGCCTCGCCACTTGGCCCTATCCGTGGTTCCGACGCCTTCGGTGCGCCCCTGTTGTCGAGCTCCTGCCCGCGTTCCTTGTCGATCGATGTCGCCGGCGCGCGCTCCAACCTGAGGCGGATCTTCGATAAGAGCCCCCGGATATCAGCGTCCTTGACCCAATCGGCAACACGACCCGCCATCGCCGCCGCGCCCGCCCCGACGCGCGATTGTTTAGGCCGATCAGGCACGTTCTTTTGCTCCGAAAAGTCCGGTTGGTTTGACGACGAGAACGACGAGCATCAGACAGAGACCGACGATGTTGGCAATGACACCGTCGTAGAATGTTGTGACGAACGTATGCACAAAGGCGTAGAGGATTGCCGCAATCACCGCGCCTTCCAGGCTGCCCACACCGCCGACGATAATGATGATGAAGGCGGTCACGATC
Organism: Hyphomicrobiales bacterium; assembly: GCA_030600135.1. Lineage (GTDB taxonomy): Bacteria > Pseudomonadota > Alphaproteobacteria > Rhizobiales > JAUVMS01 > JAUVMS01. The sequence goes on from JAUVMS010000205.1 coordinate 3,711, forward strand.
ACGCCATGGCCGATGTAGGGCGTGGGGCTCACCAGGGGCGCGGTCAATGCGCCGGCGACGCCTGCAAGCCCGGCACCGATGAACATGGCGATCCGCGCCGTCTGATTCATCGAAATGCCCTGAAGCGCGGCGGCTTCTGGATCCTGTGCGCAGGCCCTCAAGGCCCAGCCGAACTTCGAACGCTTGAGAAAGAGCCAGAGTGCCGACAAAAGCGCGATCGTCACGATGATGACGAAGAGCCGCTGATAGGTCAGAACCACACCCTCCAAGAACACGATCTTGCCTTGCGTCGGCGGCGGCACGTGCCCCATGCGACGGCCGAAACCGAGCACGACCGCCGTCTGGAGGATAAGGAGAAATCCGATGGAGGCGATCAATCCGCCCAGAGGGTTTTCGCGCAATGGTCGAAATAGCGCCCGCTCCATCGCCAACCCGATGCAGCCGACAAAAAGGAGACCGAGCGCAACAGCCAGTAGGAATGGGAACTCCTGCTGGGCATACAAGAATACCACGCAGTAGGCACCGACCATGTAGAGCTCGCCATGGGCAAAATTGACCACACCCATGACGCCGAAGATGAGCACGAGCCCGACCGCGATCAGTGCCATATAGCTCGCCGCGTAGGTCGCGTTGATGATCGTTTGGAGCAAGAGTTCCACGTATGGACGGGCCCCGCGGTAACGGCTAAACGTGCCGGAATCGGGCAACCATCCCGAGTTCCGGCACCAGGTCGATCGAACCAGAGGGTGGACCGGTTCGATAGAGAGGGGGGACTCAGCCGCGCTGATCCCACATTTGGCCGAGCGCTTTCATGTGCTTGATCATGAGGGCGCTGTGCTTGTCCCACCAATCAGGGATCGACTTGAAGGCTTTGATTTTGGCCTTGCCGCCCTCGATCACCACCACCGGCCAGTTGCCAACAAGCGCATTGTCGATGCCGAACAGTTCCTTGCCCCACCACTTGGCGTTGCCGAACGCATGCTTGCCGGATCCGCTGCCTTTCATGGCTTTGAGTACGGCATCGGGCTCAATGCTGCCCGCCTTGCCTGCGGCATCCGCCCAAAGGTCCATGATGGAGGCATACTCCCAACTCACCGCACTCCACTCGCTGGCGCCATAGCGCTTGGCGTACTCCGTATAAAAGTCATTCGGCTTGACGAAGTTCACATGTGACGCGTTGAGCGCCGGATCATCGAAATCCGGAAACTGGAAGATAAAGCCTTCCATGAATTCCTTCGAGGTCTTTTCAATGATCTTTTGATAGAAGTCCGCCGTGCACGATATGATCTGTCCTTTGAAGCCCTGCTGGAACGCCTGTTCGCAGAGCGGATGCACGTAATCGGCATAGCAAGTATCGAGGCACAGGATGTCCGGCTTCTTGGCCAGGAGCTTCGTCATCACTGGCGCGAAGTCCGTTGTTGCCGGATCGAAAAACAGGGTTTCGTCGACCATATCGATGCCAGCGGCCTCGAAGGCGGCCAGGTAAGTTGCGACCGACGGCTTGCCGAGGGAGTCGTCTTGAGCGCACATGGCCGCAGTCTTCAGGTTCGGTTTGTTTTCTGCCAGCCACTCGACGCCGGTGACATTATAGATTGGATGCACCTCGCAGGGGGCGAGCAGTGTCTTGGTATCTGGCGTTAGATCGCTTGGTAGCAACGTCGAGAACAGCATGCCCTCACGCTCTGCGGTTTTCTGCACACCCGGCCAGGTGTCACCACCGAGCATCATGACGAACTTGACGCCGTCTTCCTTGATCAACTTGGTGGCACCGGTGCGCGCCTTGCCTGGATCATACTCGTTGTCGTAGGAGACGAATTCCACCTTGTAGTTGTCGCCACCGACCTTGATCCCGCCGGCTGCGTTGATCCAGTCGGCCCAAATCAAGCAACCGTCGAGGCCGGGCTTACCCCAGGCAGCCACTGCTCCGGTGAGCGGTGCAAGAAATCCGATCTTGACAACTTTGTCGGCAGCAAACGAGACGCGTGGGAATCCGCTGGCGCCAACCGCGAGCGCGGCTCCGGTCGCGGCCGTGGTCCCGAGGAACTTCCGCCTGCTGATTTTCTTGTCGAGTTTTCGTGCCATGAAATCCTCCCTTTACGTTTTATAACGTTTCAATTGAATGGCCGTACGCGATCCATTCTTGGTGCCGATCCACATTTACTCCTTGGCTTGGCATTTGAGGTCTTGTCATCAGACCCGGGTTGCCCGGCGCCGTCGTCCTCGTCGCGCGTCGATCAAGCAACCAAGTTATCCTGAAACGCGTCCCACCCTCGAGTGACCGCGGGTTCTGGTTTCCGCCCACTCTCGCACATAAGCCATGAAATAAAAACTCAGGTCATCAGCCAATCTTCAAGCCGTCCATTCCGTCCGCAAGCGCGAACTCATCGCAGTCTGACTGAGGCGAATCTTGCCTTCGGTCCGTCCAGTGGTTCGGCAAATTCACCCCAAAATCTCTATGGCGGTCACCATCGCCAAGCTAACGGTGTGGCGTCCACCTATTGTTCTCAATCGCCGTTGATCCGCCCCGTCACACTCGTCGGGCTGTCTGATCAATTCCAAGGAATACAACCAATTGGCCTCATTCGCAAGGAATTGGTGTTGCCAACGGTGAGAATTGGGCTGAATTGGGTCAGCTCCA
>JAUVMS010000477.1 GCA_030600135.1 Hyphomicrobiales bacterium
CAAAGTATGTGCCTAAGTGATAGGCAGACAATATTCTTTGCCTAAGTGATAGGCATTGCCACTTTGTTAAACCTCTCAGTTGTCGTATCGAATTGGCTATCTATTGTTTTATTTCAATTGCTTATCTCTAAACTCGTGAACTGGCACAGCTCTTGATGATGTATCGGCACTCGTTCGCGTCAGCCTATGGCGGATGAGTATTCGAGCGTGTGGTGCGGCGTCCAGCGGCGTTGGCTGCCGGACCACACATCACAAGGGGATGCGATATGAAACTGGTAATGGCCGTCATAAAGCCGTTCAAACTCGACGACGTGCGCGATGCGCTGACCGAGATTGGGCTGCAAGGAATGACCGTGACGGAAGTCAAAGGCTATGGCCGACAGCAGGGCCATACCGAGATCTACCGGGGCGCAGAATACTCGGTGAGTTTCCTGCCAAAGCTCAGGATCGAGGTCGCCGTTCCAAGCGATCGGGTGGACAAGACCGTCGAGGCGCTTGCCGCAGCAGCAAATACTGGCCAGATCGGCGACGGCAAGATCTTCGTCACACCCATCGATCAGACCGTCCGCATCCGAACGGGCGAGACCAACGACAACGCGCTTTAGTCAACAGGGGGCACTCATGAAAAAAAATTACCAGATCTATGGGCTCTCGTTCGCAGCGGCGGGCCTTCTTGTCCTAGGTGCGGAGCCAAGCTTTGCCCAGGATGCCACCACCGCGGTGCCAGCCGACAGCAAATACGTCCTCAACACGTTGCTGTTCCTGGTCGGCGGCTTCTTGGTGATGTGGATGGCGGCCGGGTTCGCCATGCTTGAAGCCGGCATGGTGCGATCCAAGAACGTCGCCATGCAGTGCACCAAGAACATTGCACTCTATTCCATCGCTGGACTGGTGTTCTGGGTCGTCGGCTACAATCTGATGTACGACGGCGTTGACGGCGGATTGCTGGGCTCGTTCACGGCGAAGGTCATTCCTGACCCGGGTAGCGATACGGGCGACTATTCCGCGGCCTCCGACTGGTTCTTCCAGATGGTGTTCTGCGCCACGACGGCGTCGATCGTCTCCGGCGCCTTGGCCGAGCGCATCAAGCTTTGGCCGTTCCTCTTGTTCGTCGTCGTGCTGACGGGCTTCATCTATCCCATCCAAGGGGCTTGGAAATGGGGCGCGGGCTGGCTCGCGTCAGGTGCCGACGTAAGTTGGATCAAGAGCGTCGCCGGTGCCGAATTCCAGGATTTCGCGGGCTCGACGATCGTGCACTCCGTGGGCGGTTGGGCGGCCTTGACCGGCGCCTTGATACTCGGTGCGCGCAAGGGCAAATACGGGCCAGACGGTCGCGTTCACGCCATGCCCGGCTCGAGCATGCCGCTTGCTACGCTCGGCACCTTCATCCTGTGGCTCGGCTGGTTTGGATTCAACGGCGGTTCGCAACTGGCGATGGGTTCGATTTCCGATGTCTCATCGGTGTCGCGCATTTTCGTCAACACCAACCTGGCGGCAGCCGGTGGTGTCGTGGTCGCCATGGTGCTCAACCAAATCCTCTACGGCAAGGTCGATTTGACCATGGCGCTCAACGGCGCGCTCGCGGGTCTCGTCTCGATCACGGCCGAACCGCTGACGCCGAGCCCGCTGTGGGCGATCCTTATCGGCGGCGCCGGTGGGGTAATCGTGGTGTTCGCCGTTCCGCTGCTCGACAAGCTGAAGATCGACGACGTGGTCGGCGCCATCCCGGTGCACTTGTTGGCAGGCATCTGGGGCACGTTGGCGGTGCCGCTCACAAATTCAGATGCGAGCTTCATGGCACAGGGTATCGGTGTCGGCTCTATCGGGCTCTTCGTCGTAGCCACGAGCTTGGTTACCTGGACGGTGCTCAAATACACGATGGGCCTGAGGCCGAGCGAGGAACAGGAAGCAGCCGGACTGGATCAGGCCGAGATCGGTCTCGAGGCCTACCCGGAATTCGGATCAGGCAGCCAGCGGATCTAACCCTCCTGGCCTGAACCGACGCTGAGCATGGTCTCCCCCTAGGATCGTGCTCAAACTGGCCCGGGACAAAAAGACGATGTTCCGGGCCTTCTTTGCCGAGTTGAGTTGCCAATTCGTTAGGCAAAATCATGGAGGCAAAGCCGGCCAGACTGCCGTTTTTTTGTGCAGCGCCACATGGGCAAGTTAAGTCTGGCGAAGTCGAATTGAGATTCATCCAAGTATTACAAACTACTAAAACTGGTTAACCAACTGGCATGGGGATTGCTCTACCTGCCATCGCGATCGGGAAGATCCGCGCGCCGGCGCCCGCTCTTTGGGCAGCGCCTACGGCGACGCGATTTCTCGAGCCATAAGCTGAAAAAGCGAGGGGAGAGCGATGCGCAAATTTCGAACCGGAGCAACTGGCGCCGGGGCCTTTGTCTTGGGCCTGGCGGTCTTTGGTGACCCGTCCGTCGCCCAGGAAGCCAAACTTTCGAGCGGCGATACGGCGTGGATGCTGACCTCAACGGCATTGGTCCTAATGATGACAGTTCCGGGACTGGCGCTGTTCTATGGCGGCATGGTGCGCAAGAAAAACGTGCTCGCGACCGCCATGCAGAGCTTTGCCGTTTGTTGCCTCGCCTCGATCTTGTGGATGGTCATCGGCTACTCGTTCGCATTCGGTGAGGGCAACGCCTTTTACGGCGGATTCAGCCGAATGTTTCTCGCCGGCATGACCAAGGACAGTCTCAGCGGAACGATCCCTGAATCGGTCTTCATGACGTTTCAGATGACCTTCGCGATCATTACGCCGGCGCTCATCACCGGCGCGGTCGCCGATCGGATGAAGTTTTCCAGCCTGTTGGTCTTTGTCAGCGCGTGGTTGATCGTGGTCTACGCGCCGATTTGCCACTGGGTCTGGGGCGGCGGTTTCCTCGGCAACGACGGCGTGCTCGATTTTGCCGGTGGCACGGTCGTGCACATCAATTCGGGTGTGGCGGGATTGGTCGCGG
>JAUVMS010000404.1 GCA_030600135.1 Hyphomicrobiales bacterium
GACGAAGACGCGCCCGATTTTGACCACAGGGTCCGCACCCGACTCGACGAGGAGCTCGCCACCCTGACCGGCGGCAAGGCTCCGCAAGATTTTGTCCGGGTCGTCCAGACCATCTTTGATGCCGGCTCTCCGGCGGGCTTGCGCTACTATTGGAAATCAAGCTTTCTGGAAAACCTGCCCGACGATGCCTTGCAGACGCTGGTCGATTGCTATGCCAGGGCGACGTCGCCCACGTGCAAGATATTTCTCGAATTTCTTGGCGGTGCGTTTGCCCGCGTGGATCGTGGCGCGACGGTCTTTGATCACCGCGATGCCACCTTCAACCTCCTGGTGATCGGGGCCTGGCAGGATGCCGCAACGGACGTGGAGAATATTTCGTGGGCCCGGGAAGTCTGGCGCGCCATGGCCCCCCACGCCTCGAGCGGTGTTTATATGAATTATCTGGGTCAAGAGGCGGACGAAGGCGCCGAGCGGCTCGAAGCCGCCTATGGGTCGGACAAGCTCGCCCGCTTGGCCAAGCTCAAAGCCAAATACGACCCCGGCAACATGTTCCGGATGAACCAAAACATTCGGCCGGCGGTGTAGGGGGTGGTTTGTGGGCGAGGGGGGTTTGGCTGGGTGGTAGGGGCTGAGACAGGAGACTGGAGACGTCGGCCCGCAACAGACATAAGCAGCTTGCTATACTAAAGACCAATCAATGAAGCCATGATTTTTGACAGTGGAAATTTTTGGTTTCGTGTCTTGCTCGCAGAATACCACGAGGTTGTTGCTGTCATGGCGCGCGCTCGGCACTAGGATGCCGTCGGCGCCGAGAAAAAAGCTGGCTTCAGCGATCGACTGGGATGACGGATACTCGCTGTCTTTGTTCGCATAGGACGCACGCCCATAGCCACTAGTATCCATGCCGATCGACTGCAGGGCGGTGGGATCAGGTAATTCGACCACGCGCTCCAGCTCCACCTCCAGTTCATAGAGTTCGTATTTGAGTTTCGACGGGGGAATAGGCTGGCCCTTATACAAATGAAAGCGCCGCTCTTCGACGGCGCCTTCTCGCGCCTCAGATGTGTAGAGAACATCGAAGGTGCGATCGTCCCATCGACCGCCGGAACGCCAGCAATCAGTCGGTGTGCGGCCGGCGCCGACGGATCGCCAGACTCGATTTTGGTAGGGCTTTTGCGCAAGCCGCTCTATCGCATCGAGTAAGGCGCTTTCTCTGATCGAGGTCGGCATTTTTAGAGATAAGCGTCCGAGTCGAGACGGTCCAAAATATTCAAGACGTCTTCGGATCGATTCTCGTGGATCAGATCGATTACCCGTTGCCCGTTCAACTGCGGATGACGCGCGTAGAGCCATGCGCGGATTTCGTCTGCGGTGTAGTAGTCGCTGAGACGCATCACAACATAGTGCAGATCGGAAAGGATGAGCTGCGTGCGTGGATGCGGATGCTTCTGGCCGTTCGTCCATCGCGAAACAGTTGCCTTCGAAACATCCGTAAAGTTCGCAATGTCAATGCCTTTCAAACCGCCGACTTTCTGCAATCCGGTTAGAAATTGCATTACGGGAGATGTCGCTACGCTACTCATACAGACCTCAATTTGGTACCGCCCATTCTTTTTCTTCTCCGAACAACCGGCGAGGGGGCATCTCCCTCCTGGTTGCCAACCAATGTTTCTATTGTCCGCGCGAGGGAATCGATTCGTTTGCGTCCCTTCGCAAGTTTGTTGGCCAACTTGTCATCGCCTGTCGACAATTGCACCAAATCGCGTGCCTTGCGCTCGGCGTTCCGAATATCCGTATCAATATGGTGCTGCGCGCGCCGACTGTTCGGCACCGATGCCACATCATCTATCGATTTGAATTTCTGATACGCAATATGGGCTTTCACCTGATCGAATGGCGTGTCCGAGCGGCGTGCACTCAGGGCGCGATGTCGGAAGAGTGATGATTTCAGCGATCATATCTCAACCTTTCTGTTTCAGACAGTAACATTGTGAAACAGAAAGGTCAATTTGTAAACCGCTTGCTACCTCGTTGAGGTTTGGCGTCAACATAGTCAGAATCCGCGTAGGGTTAGGTCGGCCCCTGGCCCATCGGTCTGGCCCCACAAACCCCGTCCCTCTAATAAACCCGGGCCTTGGGCTCGATGTAGTGCATCTCGTTGGTGAGGGTGTAGGTGTGGACGGGGCGGTAGTTGATGGTGACCTTTTTGGTCTCCTCGTCGGCCCACGCAAGCGTGTGCTTCATCCAGTTCTCGTCGTCGCGATCGGCGAAATCCTCGCGGGCGTGAGCGCCGCGGCTCTCCTCGCGATTGAGGGCGCAGACCACGGTGACGGCGGCCTGGGCGATGAGGTTTTCGTATTCCAAGGTCTCGATGAGGTCTGTGTTCCAGATGAGCGAGCGATCGGTGACACGTAGACTTTCGGACGCGTTCCAAATCTCATAAATCAACTGAACCCCCTCCTCGAGCACTTCGCCAGTGCGGAACACGGCGCAGTTGGTTTGCATCGCCCGCTGCATGCGCAGGCGCAGCTGCGCCGTGGGCGTGTCGCCATTGGCGTGTCTCAGCCGATCGAGGCGGGCGATGGCCCGCTCCTGGACGTCGGCGGCGAGCACCGGATGGGATGAATTGGCTTCCACGGTCTCGGCGCAGCGATGGCCGGCGGCGCGGCCGAAGACCACCAGGTCGATGAGTGAGTTCGAGCCGAGGCGATTGGCGCCGTGGACCGATGCGCAAGACGCCTCGCCGATGGCCAGAAGGCCGGGCGCGGTGGCGTCGGGTTCATCCTCGAGCCCGGAAATGGCCTCGCCGTGATAGTTGGTCGGGATGCCGCCCATGTTGTAGTGCACGGTCGGCAGCACGGGGATCGGATCGCGCCTCAGATCGACACCAGCGAAGATCTGCGCCGACTCGGTGATGCCCGGAAGGCGCTCGGCCAAGACGTCGGGGTCGAGATGGTCGAGATGGAGAAAAATGTGATCCTTTTCCGGACCGACGCCACGACCCTCGCGAATTTCAACCATCATCGAGCGTGAAACCACGTCACGCGATGCCAGGTCCTTGGCGGAGGGGGCGTAACGCTCCATAAACCGCTCGCCCTCGGAATTCGTCAGATAGCCGCCCTCGCCGCGGGCGCCCTCGGTGATCAACACACCGGCGCCATAAACGCCGGTTGGGTGGAACTGGACAAACTCCATATCCTCGAGCGGGAGGCCGGCGCGCAGCACCATGGCATTGCCGTCGCCGGTGCAGGTGTGGGCGCTGGTGCAGGAGAAATAAGCCCGGCCGTAGCCACCCGTCGCGAGGATCGTCTTGTGGGCGCGAAACACGTGCATCGAGCCATCGTCGAGGCAGAGCGCCACAACTCCGCGACAGGCGCCGGTGTCGTCCATCAAGAGATCGAGGGCAAAGTACTCGATGTAAAACTCCGCATTGTTCTTGAGCGCGGCACCGTAGAGGGTGTGGAGGATGGCGTGACCGGTGCGGTCGGCGGCGGCGCAGGTGCGCTGCACCGGAGGGCCATCACCAAAGTTCTGCATATGGCCGCCGAAGGGGCGCTGATAAATCTTGCCTTCCTCGGTGCGACTGAAGGGGACGCCAAAATGGTCGAGCTCGTAGACCGCGGCCGGCGCCTCGCGGCACATGTATTCGATAGTGTCCTGGTCGCCCAGCCAGTCGGAACCCTTGACGGTGTCGTACATGTGCCAGCGCCAATTGTCGGGGCCCATGTTGCCGAGCGAGGCGGCAATACCGCCTTGGGCGGCAACCGTGTGGGAACGGGTGGGGAAGACCTTGGTGACACAGGCCGTGCGCAGGCCC
>JAUVMS010000137.1 GCA_030600135.1 Hyphomicrobiales bacterium
GAAGTGACGCGCTTCGGGTTTGGTGCAACGCGGGCGATGGTCGAGGGCTTAGCCTCTGATGCCGATTGCCATGGCGATATCAAGTTGCGCCATGGGAGCGACGGTTCGCCGTTCGTGACCGACGGAGGTAATTATCTGCTCGATTGCGCCTTCGGGCGAATTCCGGAACCGGAGCTGCTCGCAGAAGCGTTGCAGCTCATTCCAGGCGTTGTCGAGCATGGGTTGTTTCTCGGACTTGCCGACTTTGCCGTGATCGCGGGACGGGACGGCGTCGAGTTGTTCGAGGCGGCGGAGATTTGAGGCCTTGACGCCCGCGGCGCGAGGTTGGACGCGATGAGTTCTCGCCTTGAGCATTCAACAAGGGACCGAATATTGGAACGCGCATGGCGAGTGGCTCAGCTCGTGCGCAGGCGATACGACGAGGCGTCATGAGCAGCTTCGACTATGATTTGTTCGTCATCGGTGGCGGTTCTGGCGGCGTGCGTGCTGCACGGATTGCAGCCCAACATGGTGCGCGCGTCGGTATTGCGGAGGAGTATCGCTACGGTGGCACCTGCGTCATTCGCGGCTGTGTGCCGAAAAAGCTGTTCGTTTACGCGAGCCATTTCGCCGAAGAATTCGAGGATGCGTCAGGGTTTGGTTGGGAGGTCGGCGAGCGGCGGTTTGATTGGGCGACGCTACGCGACAACAAGGACCGCGAGATTGCTCGCCTGGAAGCCATTTATCGCCACAACTTGGAAACGTCGGGCGTCGCGGTGTTCGACACACGCGCGGTGCTGAAGCGGCCACAAAGTGTCCGACTTCTCGCGCAGAACGAGGCAGTGACTGCCCAAACCATCCTGGTTGCGACCGGTGGTGGGCCCTATGTCGACGAAATGTTGCCGGGTATCGAGCACACGATGACCTCGAACGAGGTCTTTCACATGGACAGCTTTCCCCGGCGCGTCATTGTTGCGGGCGGAGGATATATCGCGGTTGAATTCGCCGGTATTTTCGCAGGGTTGGGGGCGGAAACGACGCTGCTCTATCGGGGCGAGGAAATCCTCCGTGGTTTTGACGACGATGTTCGCTCGGCGCTTCACGAAGAGTACGAAAAGAAAGGCATCCGCGTCGTTTGCGGCGAGGTCCTCACCGAGATCGAGAAAACGTCAGCTGGATTGATGGGGACGATCGGGGACGGCAAACGGCTCGAGGCTGATGGGATTTTAATGGCCATCGGGCGGCGGCCCAACACGGCCGGCTTGGGGCTCGAGGCCGCGGGCGTCCATGTCAACGACAAGGCCGCGATTGTCGTTGATCGCTATTCCAAGTCCAACATCGACAGCATCTATGCGGTGGGAGATGTCACCGATCGGGTCAACCTGACGCCGGTGGCGATCCGCGAGGGCCATGCGTTCGCCGATACGTTGTTCGGCGGCAAACCGACCGCGGTCGACCACCGTCTGGTGGCGACGGCCGTATTCTCGCGACCGGAAATCGGCACAATCGGGCTCACCGAGGCCGAGGCGCGACAAGAGTACGCCAACATCGACGTCTACAAGAGCCGGTTTCGTCCCATGAAGCACACGCTGAGCGGGCGCGACGAACAGATGATGATGAAACTCATCGTTGATGGCGAAACCGACAAGGTCGTTGGCTGCCACATTGTGGGGCCCGATGCCGGAGAGATGGCGCAGTTGTTGGGCATTGCGATCAAAATGGGTGCGCGGAAGGCCGACTTTGACGCAACGATTGCGGTTCATCCGACGGCAGCGGAAGAGCTCGTAACGATGCGCCAGAAATGGCAGCGGAGCACTGCCGGCTGATCGCGGGTCGCTTTCTTGGAGGTCCACAGGATGACACGGCTTCATGGGCGCGTTGCGCTGGTTACGGGCGCTGGTGGCGGGATCGGGCGTGCCATCGCCGAGAGGTTCGCAGGCGAGGGTGCGCACGTGTGCGTGACCGACGTCGATGGATCCACTGCGGAATCCGTGGCAGAGGGCATCCTGGGTACGGATGGCGCTGCGTCCTGGGCCAAGGTGGATGTCACGGCGGCCGAGGACGTGGCCAGCGTGCTCTCGCAATTATCATCGACGCATGGGCGCCTCGACATTCTCGTCAACAATGCGGGGCTCAACGTGCGGGCCGACTTCCGTCATTTGACCGACGAGCAGTGGGAGACGATCAGGGGAACAAATCTCGATGGCGTCGTGCGTCTGTCACGCGATGCCTTCGATTTGTTGAAGGTCTCCGGCAATGCCGCGATCGTCAACCTGTCGTCGATCATGGCCTCGCGCTCGACGCGTCAGCTCGCCGGATACTGCACGACGAAGGGCGCCATATCGGCCTTGTCGAGGAGCTTGGCGGTCGAATATGCGCCATTCGGCATCCGCGTGAATTTTCTCTGTCCGGGCTTCATCGAAACAGCGCTGACGGCGCGCGCTTTGCGCAACCCCATGATCGCCGAGGCCTTGATCAATCAGACGCCGCTGCGACGCTTTGGGACGCCCGATGACGTGGCGCGGGCCGCCCTCTTCCTGGCCTCGGACGATGCCGCATTCATCACCGGTGAGGGCATCGCAATCGACGGTGGAATGGGGGCGAATTTGTAGCTCTGCGCCGCGGTCGGTTCGCGACGACTTAGTTGCTGCCAGCGGCGAGGACTTAAACCCATTATTCCGTGGCTGTCATCGTTTCTTCGATCAATTGGCGGACGACGTCTTGGAGAGCTTCCTTTTCCGATGCGCCATTGCCTCGCGCTTGGTTGTAGCGGGCAAGCTGGCGATCGGCACTGGTGCCGCGTTCTAAGATGTCACGCACACTTTCGAGTTCGCTCGTGCAGCCTTGATGCTTGGCATCCTCCGTGACGAGCGTAATAAGTTCCTCGACCAAGTCTGCGACCGGCACAATCTCGCCCTTGCCGAAATCCACCAGCCCTTGCTCGGTGCCGTAACGCTGCGCGCGCCAACGGTTCTCGTTCAACAGGAACACCGGGTAGGTGCGCCAGCGCTGGTTCTCGCGTCGCAGGCGGTAAAGCATTCGGCAAATGCAAACGTAAAACGCGGCAATGGTCGCGGCATCATCGAGCAGCGTACAAACGTCGGCGATCCGCATCTCGATGGTCGGGAACTTGTGGTGAGGACGCAAATCCCACCAAATCTTGCTAGCGTCCTCGATAAGGCCGGCCGAGACCAGCACCTCGATGGTGCGCTGGTATTCTCCATAGCTATTGAACTGAGTTGGCATGCCGGTGCGCGGCAGTTCGTCGAACACCGAGAGCCGATACGATTTTAGTCCGGTGTCTTGGCCCTGCCAGAATGGCGAGGAGGTTGAGAGCGCCAAGAGATGGGGCAGGAAATATCGCACTTGGCTCAAAAGATCGATCCGTAAATCGTCGCTGTCGATGCCGACGTGAATATGCATGCCGCAGATGACCAAGCGACGGGCGACAACCTGCATGTCTTGCGCGAGCATATTGTAGCGGTCTTTGTCGGTGTGATGTTGGGCCGACCAAAGGGCAAAGGGATGGGTCGAAGCGGCGATCGGTGCGGCATTGTAGTTGGCCGCGATGCGCGCGACGGTGCGGCGCAACTCCGCCAGCTCATTGCGGGCCGCCGAGATCGTTCCGCAGACACCGGTTCCAACCTCGATTTGCGAGCGCAGAAACTCCGAGGTGACATGGCTGCCCATGACCCTTTCGCAGTCCGCCATCAACTGCTCCGGTGGATCGCTGACCAAATCGAATGTATCGAGGTCGACGAGGAGATACTCTTCTTCGATACCGACCGTGAATGAGGGCTCGCGTATCTTCATGGCGTCATGTTCGCACAACGCGTTCGCAAGAAATAGGCCCTGATGTTAGCAATTGCAGCGGAACAAGACCCATCGACAAGGAACCGATCTCGTTTCTATTCGCTCACGAGCAATGGGTCTTGATGGCGGTCCGCCTTGAAATTTCGTTCGCCGACGCCACATTGTCCTGAAACTGATCATAACTCGATCATGGGGATGAGGCCCGCGCCGGGCTTAGAAGGGATATCTTATGAAACAATGGCTTATCTTAGCTATTCTTGTCGCGTTCGGCGCTGGTGAAGTGGCGGCATTTTCGAAAAGGGAAATCGCGGACGCGGCCTATCATTGGGGCCGAGTCGATTTTGCCGCAAAGAATTGCAAACGGCTCGGAACCAACAAGGTCATGCGGCGCGAAGTCGATCAGGCGCTCGCCAAAACGGGCAAAAAAGCCTGGAAAAGTGGCTATGAACTCGGTCAGTCCGAGGCCAAGGAGTTTCTCGAGGGCTCAGGCGCCGAAGCTTTCTGCGAGTTGGCCTGGGTGTTCTATGGCCGCAATGGCCAGAGCGTGAAGAATCTGCTGGTCCGCCGTTAGCCTTCAATGCGGTGAAAACCGCGGATAGGCCGTTCCAATCAGACTAATGGATCGTGTTCTGGCCGTGCTATCGCCTGGCCATGACACGATCGCAGACGCTTTTTGGCCGATTGCCCTCGCCTGGATGCGGGTCGCTCATAAGGCTGCCTATTCGCCGACTGGTCCAACGCCAGGCGTGCTCCAGGAAACCGGTCACCGGGCCCAGGGCACGGCGGGTGATTTGCAAATCGGCAATCTCCCTATCGCTCAGGCGCAGGGGGACCCTTTTGCAGGCGTGCGCCACGAGGGAGGAAAGCTCGGGAAACATGCGCCACATTCGCACCGTGTTGTCCGACGAGCTGGTTGCGACCCAGCGGCCGTTGGGGCTGTAAATCGCATCGGTCACGACATCTGCATGGCCCTTCATCACGGCCATGGCGCGGCCTGACGACGGATCGGAGATGCGCGCCGTCTTGTCCCAGCCTGCTGTTAGCAGCGGAGGTGGGCGGTCGCGGTTTTTCCGGTCGGTTGGAAACGTCTTGGCAAACCGCGCAGTGGTGACGCCGATCGATACGCGATCGTGGCCTGCAATCGTATTCACCAAGGTGCCGTCTGTTGCGTCCCATACGCGGGCGGTGTCATCGCGTGACGCGGTTGCGATAAAGCGTCCGTCGGCACTGAATTCCACGAACCGCACGATATCGTCGTGGCTCATGTCAGCGCCGACCTGCATGCCGGTCGCCGCGTTCCAAAGCCTGGCTTTGTTGTCGTGTCCAGCGCTCGCAACCAATCGTGAATCCGGGCTTACGGCGACGTGCTGCACGGTCCCGCGATGCTTCAGTTTGTGGCGGACCTCGCCGGTTGCGAGATCCCATATGATCGCGGTCCAATTGGTTGAGGCGGTGACCAGGAAGCCGCCGTCACGGCTAAATGCGGCGTGAAGCAGATCACTGCCATGCCTGAACTCGTGCAAGAGCCTTAGGGTTCGTGCATCCCAGACCAGCGCGGCGCCATCCCTGCCAACGCTCACCAAGCGAAGGCCGTCATCGCTAAAGATGGCGAAGTTGACACCCTTCTTGTGGGTGGCCTTGGCTTGTGGGTTCGGTTTGAGGATGGCAGTCAGGCGACCGGTGTCGGGGTTCCAGAGCCTGACATTGCTGTCGTGAGAGGCGGTGAGGAGCTGGCGACCGTCGGGGCTGAAGGCGACGCTCCGCACCGCGCCGTCGTGCTCGAGTTTATGGAGTTGCTGGCCGCTGGCGACGTCCCATATGCGAGCGGTCTTATCCTTGGATGCCGAGGCGAGCAATCGGGAATCGGGGCTGAAGGCCAAGCGGTGAACACGCTCGTCATGACTGAGCTCTCTTGCGTCTATGCCTTGGCGCAAATTCCAAATTCGCACATTCGAATCGTCACTAATGGTCACTACGGCGTTGCAATCGCTGACAAATACCGCGTCGCGAACCTTGTCGCCGTGGCCCTGGAAGTGAGCGATTTGAATGGCGGTGTTGCTCAAGTCGCGCGGAACGTGCCAGACGCGCACCGAGCGATCGAGGGCGGACGTGGCGATCAGTGTTGCATTGTGCTCGCAAAAACGGGCCTTGCGAACGTTATTCGTATGTCCTCTCAAAATTGCCAGCCGCTTGCCAGTTTGTGGGCTCCACGTCATCGTCTCGTCGTTTCGGGAACCGGCGCTCCAGACAATGGCGGTCTTGTCATAGGAGGCGGTCAGGATCCGCGTGCCGTCACGGCTGAAGGCGATGTCGGCGACGGTATGCTTGTGGCGCAGTTTGGCGAGGAGTTCGCCGGTCGCGCTGTCGTAGAGGCGGGCGTGGTTGCCAGGGTTTGCGGTCGCCGTCAGGATCTGCCGCCCGTCAGGACTGAATATGGCCTTGTAGACTTTCAATCGGCGGCCGTGCCGGGCATGCTCGAGGCGCAGCAGTTGGCGTCCTGTAGCGACGTCCCAAACACGGGCGGTGCCATCGCTGGAGGCGGTGATGAGCCGCTTGGCAGCGGTATCGAACGCCACGGTATGGGCGACGCCGTCATGTTGGCCAACCTCGCGCGGATCGCGGTCGGGCGCGCGCAGGTCGTAAATCCGTAAGATGCCAAGATCGGAAACCGAGGCGAGCCAGCGGCCGTCGCCGGGACTTACGGTGTGCCGATTGACCGAAGAGGTATGGCCCCTGAGGCTGGTGCGCGGGCGACCATCCAGGGGCCAAATCAGTAGCTTTCCGTCCTGCGAGCCGGTGATCAGATTGCGCCCGTCCTTTGTGAAGACGGCATTCCAGACCTGTTGTTTCTTTTTGCCAGTGGTGTCGGGCGGATAGACGTCAAACCGACGGATGAGTGCCCGTGTGCTGATGTCCCAAAGACGGGCGGAGCCATCTCGCGAGGTGGTGGCCAGCTGGCCGCCGTCAGGGCTCAGGTGAATGCTATAGACGATTTGATCGTGGCCACCGGCGAAAAGTTCTTCGCGCAGACTGTGCAGGCCGTTGTAAACGCTGGCGATTGCGTCGTTGAAGCGGTTATCGCGTCCGATTTTGTGCATTACACGCCGAGGAATGGCGCGAAGCGCGACGAGTAGGCCTTTGGCGGCGTCACCGGATGCCGTGAAATCATCTGCCAGGCTCGCCAGGCGTTGCGAATCGCGAACGGCAGTTTCGCGGTGCTTGTGGAGGACGGTGTAGAGCGACCAGACGGCAAGTAGCATGAGCACGAGTATGCCGACAGCGTGACGGCGCCCGCGGGTGAGCGTGGCACGCTTGCTTGCACTCAAGAATTCATGCTGTAGGCCTGTCGGAGCGGGGGCATCCAACTTGTGGCGTCCCGGCAGGGGTTCGTTGTCGAGCCAGGTTTGCGCGGACTCCAGTGCCTTGCCTCGCAGGACCAGGTCTGGCGAGCGGTTGGCATTGCGCCAGCGACGGGCAAGGGTGGCGATGCGGGTATGTTCGCGAACCCATCCAATGTCAGTGTTGACGGTCGAGGCGAGGTCGGCAATGGCACTGCTGTATTGCTGGGGATCGGACAGGAAGCTGTAGTGCAGCCGTGACAAGGTCGGCGGCACGCGATCCATGACGCTCTCGTCCAACACCACCGGTACCACCCGCTTGACGTGCTGCTCGGCAAAAAACAGCTCCTGGAGACAGGCAGGCGAGGTGATCGAGTGGGGGCTCATGATGAACAAAAAGGCGTCGGATTGCTCCATCACCTCTTCTATCCGCGCTCGCCAGTCGTCGCCGGCCCTGAGCGCCTCAAAATCCCAATCGCAGTCGATGTGATGGGCTTCCAAGCCAGGGACGAGGTTCGCGCGGACAAAGGCTAGGTCCTCGCGGGCATAGCAAATGAACGCCTTCGTGTGACGGCCAGCGTCACGAGGCGGCTTGCTTAATGCCGCGCGTGTCTGTTGCTTCGCGCTTTTGTCTTTGCGACCGGAGAACATTTGTGCGGCCCCAACACCCGCCTTGTTGGTGCAAGTCCCTGGTTGAATCAATTTTAGCTTGTTTGAGATGCAACAAGTAAGAGCATATCGCGCGTGGGTATCAATTGCGCTGTCAAGCCGTGACCATTGAAGCACAGGACTGGATAACTGGCTGCCTAGCAGGCTGTTGAAGAACTCGGTGAGGTCGCGATGCGAGCGGAAATCGAGTGCTGGCAAGGAGCGTTGGCGCACGCTTGGGTTGGCTTTTGGGCGGCAAGCGCCGCAAAAGAGTGGCGGGCCCCACGTCAAGCCGGTGCGACGCCGCCCAGCGCTCAATTTCGCCGCATCCCCTTGAGACACCGCGTTTTTTTCGCCCCGGCCGTCGTCGCGTCGCTGGCCCGA
>JAUVMS010000431.1 GCA_030600135.1 Hyphomicrobiales bacterium
ACCATTCCGACCAGGGTTCACAATACACATCAATCGCCTTCGGGTTGCGATGCAAAGAAGCGAATGTGCGATGATAGCAAGTATTGTGGCCATTTCCTTGTCTTTCGTTGTCGTGGTCACACTTTGGTTCATCGCACAATTCGTGAATCTCGCCCAATCGCGTGCACGCGAATATCTTGCCGATGCCGGTGCCGTCGAACTGACGGGCAAACCAAATGCCATGATCTCAGCCCTAAAGAAGGTCAGCACGGATAGCAATCTGCGCAACGCGCCCACGTCGGTCATGCAGATGTGCCTCGACAATCCGCGCGCCGGCTTCATGGAATTGTTCGCCACGCATCCAAGGGTTGAGAACCGCATCAACGCGCTCTCGAAAATGCCGCAACGCGTCCAGAGGGCAATTCCCAGGACGTCGAACGGTGGCAGAGTCGAATTCGGCAAGCGAAGCTATGGCTAGCCCGGTGGTGTCGCTCGCGCCGGGCCTTCACGCGGACTGATACGCACCAAGTACCTCAAACCGGGAACCCATTTGATGGGTGCGCGCGCCGGCCGCGCAAAGCGGTGTCGGCCATGCGGAGTTGCCCTTCGGGGCCGAAAACCTTGTCAGATGCTCGTGATAAGGCTGGCCTCAAGCCGTATGCTTCGGACTTCCGAATTGCATGAAAAGCAAATATGCAGCCGCCGCGATCAGGCTGGCCGTCACCGCGGTGGTGTTCAAAAGGACGTAGGCAAAATAATCGATCAATCCGGCCGCCCGCGCCAGCCATCTCGAGAAAAAGACGGTGAAAAGCCCAAACGCACTGACACTTACGACAGTGCAGAAGAATAGCTTGGCGCATCCGAGCATATCATCGCGCACCTGTGTTGCAGGCGAGCCCCGGTGTGTTCGTATTGCAAGCATGTCGTCGATTACCTGTGCTGAACGCAAAAGAGCGCGAGGTTTAAGCGAGCGCACGCAATTGCGCACCGGTCCACATTGACGCTGGGGATAACCTTTGAATCGAGATGAGTTGGTTTGGTGATAAGCCTTGTGTGTCAGCAACTTGGCTTTCCCGCGAGGATCCACGAGTTCGATGCTGGTGGCCTCGCAACAAGAACTGGTGCCCATGCGCGCTGGCCCGGCCGTGCCAGCGAACAAGTGATATGCGTTTTTGCTGCGTATACGCTCGAGGTTTCGTCCTCATTTGGTCCGAATCAGACGGGACCATTGGCGTTGCTTCACCGTCCGTGCCTCTATGCAGGCCTGCATTTGTCGGAGCATCAAGTCCAAAGCCAGTCGTGTTTGTTTTGTTGTTGGTTGAACCTGCTCATCAAACAATCAGGCTCGCAAGATGGGACAAATTATCAACTGCCTCTTTCTGACAACGGCAACCGCCGTCACTGTCGGTCTCCTAATGTGGTTGGTCGGACACGCCGACATCGTCATCGCCTACAGCATGACCGCCCTTGGTGTCGGCATACTCGTGGGCTCGATTTGGGCGGCGCGAATGTCCAGGTTTTGAACACGCGCAATCCGTGAGCTGGCCAAACGAAAAGGCCCGGCGAAACACCGACCCTCGTCAACTTCGTCTTGGCGGTTCCTGCCTACTGGCGGAGCTCTTCCATGAACCTGCCACCAAGGAGGCGGGCGGTCTACGGCGTACTGCATCGCCAATCCGAGGAGGCAGGTCGGCGATTGCTCGCCCATATCCGCTGGCGCATCGTGGATTGGATCAACGCGACCGAGCCCGAGCCCCGGCTCACCCCTCCGGCCGGAACGCCTCATCGACCGGCACACCGTAGGCGTTGGCCAGCCGGTTGGTCATGTTGGCGAGGCCGACGACGGCATAGACCTCGTTCAGCATCTCGTCGCTCGCGCCCTTGGCCCGCGCCGCCGCCCCATGGCTCGCCATGCAATACGCGCAATTGTTGGTCGCCGACACGGCCAGGTAGATGAGTTCCTTGGTGAGCGGATCGAGGGCGCCCGGCCCCATAATGTCCTTCAGGCTCGCCCAGACATGGGCCAGCATGCGCGGCTCGTTGGCCAGATGTTTCCAAAAGTTGTTGACGTCGGCCACGCCGCGGGTCGCCTTGGTGTCGTCGTAGACGGCGCACACCGCCTCGCTCGCACTCTCATACTCGATTGCTTTCATGGCTCCTTCAGCCCTCCTTGATGCACTGCAGCAACGCCGCTATAACCGCGCCAACTCCATGACAGCACTGCACAAGACGGGGACCACAATCAATGGCTATCGAGCGGACACTTTCCATCATCAAGCCGGACGCCACGGCGCGCAACGTCACCGGCAAGATCATCGCCAAACTGGAGGGCGCGGGGCTTCGGGTCGTCGCGCAAAAGCGTGCGCGCTGGTCCGAGGCCGAGGCGCAAAAATTCTATGAGGTTCATAAGGAGCGCCCGTTTTACAATGACCTGGTGGCCTTCATGACGTCGGGGCCCATTGTTTTGCAGGTGCTGGAGGGCGCGAGCGCTGTCGCCAAGAACCGCGAGGTCATGGGCGCCACCAACCCGGCCGACGCCGCCCCCGGCACCATCCGCGCCGAATTTGCCGAGAACATCGAGCGCAACTCGGTACACGGCTCCGACAGCCCGGACAATGCGGCCACCGAGATCGCCCTCTGCTTCGACGCCAGCGAAATCGTCGGCTGAGGCCCAACACCCGAGAGGACACCCACGATGGCGCGCCGCCTCATATCCTCGGGCTCTGAATTCGAAGAGCGCATCGGCTATTCCCGCGCCGTGGTCGATGGCGATTGGGTGTTCGTCGCCGGCACCACGGGCTTCGACTACGACGCCATGACCATTTGCGACGACGTCACCGAGCAGTGCGCCCAAACCCTCAAGAACATTGCCCAGGCGCTATCGGAGGCGGGCAGCAGTCTCGCCGACGTGGTCCGCGCCACATACATTTTGCCACGACGCGAGGATTTCGAGCCGTGCTGGCCGGTGCTGCGCGCGCACTTCGGATCGACCCGCCCGGCCTCCACGATGTTCGTCGCCGACCTGGCCGATCCGCGCATGAAAATCGAGATCGAGGTGACGGCCCGCCTGCCTGAGCACCTGTCGGTTTAGGCCGCGCCATGTGCTCTCGTTTTTGTCCGGTGCGGGGATTTTCTTTGCAGCTCACGGCTATAGGCCCCTTCGGGCCGGCCTCCGCATGGGCGGCGCTAAACGCCGACGCGCAGTCGCGCTTGCCTCGCTGCACTCGGTTGCCAGAGCACGACGGCGAAGGAGTCGCGGACGAGCGAGACGGTGCCGAATTGGCGGAGGAGCGCTAGCGACGACTAGCGACCAAGTGGGAGCGCAGCCTGCGTGGCGCCAGGGGCCATAGGCCCTGAACGCAAACTTTAAAGATGCAGCTCACGGCTACTCGCCCCTTCGGGCCGGCCTCCGCGTGGGCGGCGCTAAGCGCCGACGCGCAGTCGCGCTTGCCTCGCTGCGCTCGGTTGCCCGTGCACGACGGTGCCGAATTGGCGGAGGAGCGCTAGCGACGACTAGCGCCATTGAGGCGCGCAGCCTGCGTGGCGCCAAGGGCCGAAAGGCCCTGAACGCAAACTAGAGAATCGAAGGAGCGCTAGCGACGACTAGCGCCATTGAGGCGCGCA
>JAUVMS010000389.1 GCA_030600135.1 Hyphomicrobiales bacterium
AGGCACGTTCTGCTGCTCGACGGTCCGCGGTTGTCGATCTTTGCAAGGCAGATGTGTGGCCTCCAAACATCACTACGAGACGTAACGAACCGCCTCACCCTGCTTAGGGTTGAGGCGGTTCACATTTTTGCCAGGCATTCGCGCCAGGGTATTGAACACCAGGCAAACTCTGCACACTTATCAACAGGATAGGTGGCGAAAAACAACCCTCCGAACGGCCGGTTTTTGCTGCAAAAATGGAACGAGCGGGCGCGTGTCCGGGCCGATTGTTCGAATGCGGAACGCCGATGCGTTAATTGTTTACCGGGCTCACCTATGTTAGCTTCAGAAGCCTTGGAAACAACTGGCTGCGCTCAATGGCTATGACAAGAATGACGGGAGAATTGGCGGTGTCGTATATGCGTACTCGTGCCGATCGACGGCCCCACGCTGCTGGCCTCCTAACCACGATGACGTCCGCCGGGCTCTTGCTCGCCGCACCTTCTGCGCTCGCCAACGACGGTGGCCAGTGGTGGAAGCATGGCTGGAACAATCAACAGCCGAGCTGGAGCCAATCCTACGATCGCTCCTATGCCGCTCAGCATGAGACGGTGTTGCAGCGCGGTACGCCGACGCTTTCGCGCAGCGGTCGCGACGCGCTGAAGAGCGCCATCGTGCGTTATAAGAAAATCGTCAAGCGCGGTGGCTGGAAGCCGATTCCGAAGTCTGCCGCGAAGGTGGGACTGCGCGCCGGCACGAGCCACCCGACAGTCCCGTATCTGCGCAAGCGCCTGCTTGCCACCGGTGACCTTCGCCAAAGCAGTGGCTACCCACGCACCTTTGATTACTATGTGTCGGATGCCCTCAAGCGCTTTCAAATTCGCCATGGCCTCACGCCGACCGGTGACTTGGTCAATCGTTCGCGCCGCGGCAAGAACGGGGCACGAACGCTGACCGCTCTCAACGTTCCCGCCAAGGCCCGCCTGCGTCAGCTCCGCGCCAATTTGCGGCGCATCTCCACGCTCGCGCGGCGGTCCGGCAAACGCTACGTGATCGTCAATATTCCGGCAGCGCAAATCGAAGCGGTTGAGAATGGCCGCGTTATCTCGCGGCATGCCGCTGTTGTCGGCAAGCGAGAGCGTGCAACGCCGCTGCTTTCGTCGAAAATCCACGAGGTCAACTTCAACCCGGTGTGGACGCTGCCCCCGACGGTCATTCGCAAGGACTTGATTCCGAAGGGTCGCAAGATGGCACGCTCGAAAAAGAGCGTACTGGAGCAATACGGTATCGACGCCTATGCCAGCTATGGCGGTCGCAAGCTCAATCCGCGCAAGATCAACTGGAATTCTTCGTCAGTCTACAGCTATGTTTACCGCCAGGAGCCGGGCGCAAGCAATCCGCTCGGCTTCGTCAAGATCAACTTTCACAACGCCTATGCCGTCTATATGCACGACACTCCGTCGAAGCGCATATTCGGGCGCAACATCCGCACCGCCAGCTCAGGCTGCGTACGGGTTCAGAACATTCCTCGGTTGATCACTTGGTTGCTACGGAGCAATGCCGGTTGGTCGCAAAGTCGCGTGCTCTCCATGAAGCGATCAGGCAAACGCGCCGATGTTAAGTTGAAGAAGCAAGTGCCAGTACACTTCGCTTACTTCACGGCCTGGTCATCGCCCAATGGCGTCGTGCACTTCCGCCGCGACGTTTATGGCCGCGATCAGCGCTTTGGCGTCAACCGCATGGCCTCCAAGTACTGACAATAGGCAACACCGCATTCGTGTGACCTGCCGTCGCGCGGCATCACGCTGCGGACATTTCTATTGCGTATACGCCAAGACATCACGCCATATGACGCCGAGCAAGCTCGGTTCACGCGCGCTTGCGTGGACGTGAGTTCAAAATGCTTAACGATCGTGTGTATTGTATTCGCTGTCGCAGGGTTTGAACTGCGATGCATGGGGCGCGCGTGTGACCGTACCGGATTGAGCGAGGTATCCGATGGACTATGCCAGCATATTCGCCGAGGCGCTCGAGACATTGAGAACCGAAGGGCGGTATCGCGAGTTTGCTGACATTCGGCGCCGTTGTGGTGCCTTTCCCGTTGCCCAACACTTTCGCGAAAATGGCGTAAGCGAGATCAAAGTTTGGTGTTCGAACGACTATCTTGGCATGGGCCAAAACCCGGCGGTTCTCGCCGCGATGCACGCCGCCATAGATGAGGCTGGTGCGGGCTCCGGCGGCACCCGCAATATCTCCGGCACGACGCACTATCACGTTGAGCTCGAGCGCGAACTCGCCGACCTTCACGACAAGTCATCCGCGTTGCTGTTCACCTCCGGATATGTCGCAAACGAGGCGGCGCTGAGCACATTGTCCAGGCTCCTACCCGGTTGCGTCATCTTTTCCGATGAGATGAATCACGCCTCGATGATCGCTGGCATCCGCCATGGCCGTGGCCCGAAGCGCATATGGAAGCACAACAATCTGCGCGATCTCGAAAATCAACTCGCGGCCTACGACCGGGACATACCAAAGGTTGTGGCGTTCGAGTCGGTCTATTCGATGGACGGAGACATCGCACCCATCGGCGAAATCTGCGCCATCGCCAAGCAGCACAACGCGCTAACCTACCTCGACGAGGTCCATGCGGTCGGCCTCTACGGCCCGCGCGGTGGCGGTGTTGCGGAACGCGACAACGTGCTTGACGCGATCGATATCGTTGAAGGCACGTTGGCCAAGGGGTTTGGCCTGATGGGCGGTTATATCGCCGCCTCGCGAGACATCTGCGATGCCATACGCTCCTTTGCGCCAGGCTTCATATTCACCACCTCGCTGGCCCCTGCAATCGTTGGTGGTGCGCTCGCCAGCGTGCGTCACCTCAAGCAGAGTACAGTGGAGCGAATTGCGCATCAGGAGCGCGCGGAGCGCTTGAAAGGCCTATTGCGCGAACGCAGTCTGCCGCTGCTCGAGAATCCGAGCCACATTGTGCCGGTCATGGTCGGTGATCCCGTACTCTGCAAGGCACTGACCGATGCCCTGCTGGCTGAGTTCGGCATTTATGTCCAGCCGATCAACTACCCGACGGTGGCCCGCGGTACCGAGCGTATTCGGCTAACGCCAGGACCGCTGCACAGCGATGACAACATGGCCGAATTGGTGGATGCGCTCGATCATTTATGGGGCAAGCTAGGGCTCAATCGCGCGCTAGCCGCCTGAGCAGAGTTTCGACCAAAGGCTACCACCAAATTGTTTTGGTAGTGGTGCAACGGCCTGCGTGTCACTCGTGGTCGAGACATCGCTGTTGCCAGAGCCAGACAATTCTTGCTTTCCGGCAGCGGGTTGCGTTGCGAGCGCGACTAAGATCGGCTAAGTCCAAAAGCAGTGGAAGGTCGATCCCATCGATTGCCGGCCTAACCTAAGGATCACCTGGGAGTAATTGCCATGTCCAACGTCGCCGCTGGTTCGCAAGAGCAGTTGAACTCGGCTTTTTTCGGCGCCTCACTGGCTGACACCGATCCTGATCTTGCCAAAGCCATCGGACAGGAACTCGGCCGCCAGCAAAATGAGATCGAGTTGATCGCATCGGAGAATATTGTCTCCAAGGCTGTGCTCGAAGCGGCGGGCAGCGTGCTGACCAACAAGTATGCCGAAGGCTATCCCGGGCGCCGCTACTACGGCGGTTGTCAGTTCGTCGACGTGGCCGAGGAGTTGGCGATCGAGCGCGCCAAGCGGCTGTTCAATTGCGGCTTTGCCAACGTCCAGGCGAATTCGGGCTCGCAAGCCAATCAAGGCGTGCTGTTGGCACTTGCCAAACCGGGCGACACCCTCCTTGGGCTCAGTCTCGATGCCGGCGGCCATCTCACCCATGGTGCCCGCCCGAACCTATCCGGGAAATGGTTCAACGCCATCCAATACGGTGTGCGCGAGGACGATCACCTGATCGATTTCGACCAGGTCGAGCGATTGGCGAAGGAGCACAAACCGCAAGTGATCA